>NZ_VRUT01000040.1:0-32382 GCF_008039465.1 Methylobacterium sp. WL120
CGCCGCGGCCGCCGCACCTTCCGGCGGCCCAGCGCACCGCGATCGAGGGCGGGCGCGTCGTCGTGGTGCTGACGCCGGAGGAGCGCGCCCGCATCGGGCTCGAGACCGCCCGGCGCCCATCCGAATCGCATCCGATCGAGATCCAGGCCTACGGCAGCGTCCTCGACCTCGCGCGGGTGACCGAGCTGACGAACTCTTATGCCACCGCGACGGCGCAGCTGCAGACGGCGCAGGCGCGGGTCGAGGTCTCGCGCGCCGCGTTCCAGCGCGCCAAGTCGCTCGGGGCCTACGCCACGCAGGTGCAGATCGAGACCACCGAGGGCACGTTCCAGACCGACCAAGCGGCGCTCGCCGCCGCGCAGTCGCAGGTGCGGACGCTGAGTGCCACCGCGCAGCAGGAATGGGGCCCGGTGATCGGCCGCGGCATCGTCGAGCGCTCCAGCCTCGTGACCCGGCTGATCGAGCGCGCCGACTTCCTGGTGCAGGTGACGTTGCCCCCGGGCGAGGCACTGAAGGGGCCGCCCGGCGCGGCCTTCGCCGAGGTGCCCCCGCAGAGCGAGCGCGTGCCCCTGCGTTTCGTCTCGGCCGCGACCCGCACCGACCAGCGCATCCAGGGCTTGAGCTCGTTCTACACCGTGTCCGGCGACAGCGGGCTCCTGCCCGGCATGAGCACGCTGGCCTTCATCACCGCGTCGCGGGCTGCCGTCGGCGTGCTGGTGCCGGAGGAGGCGGTGGTGCACTGGCAGGGCGGGGCTTGGTTCTACCGCGCGGTCGGCGAGGCCGGGTTCGCCCGCCACGCGCTCGGCGCCGACCCGGCGCTCTCCGGCGACGGCTTCGTCGTCGCCGACCTCACGAACGAGACCGAGATCGTGCTGCGCGGGGCGCAGGCCCTGCTCTCGGAGGAGATGAAGGCCCAGGCGCAGGCCTCCGGCGGCGCGGACGACGACTGAGCCGATGCCGCCCGACACCGACGCCCCCGCCTCCGATCCCGTCGGTCCGCAGGCCGCCCTGGTCGCGTTCGCGATCCGCTTCCCCGGAATCGTCGTGGCCTTGGCCCTGGCGCTGCTGGTCTACGGCACCGCCAGCCTCGGCCAAGCCAAGTACGACGTCTTCCCCGAATTCGCGCCGCCCTCGGTGGTGATCCAGACCGAGGCGCCGGGGCTCAACCCGGAACAGGTCGAGGTCTTGGTGACGCAGACCGTCGAGGTCGCGGTCAACGGGCTTCCCGGCCTCGCCACTTTGCGGTCGAGCTCGATCCAGGGCCTGTCGGTCATCACCGCCACCTTCACGGCGGGCAGCAGCATCTACCGGGTGCGCCAGCTCGTCACCGAGCGGCTGGCGAGCCTTGCCGGGCGCCTTCCGCAGGGCGTGCTGCCGCCGGCGATGACCGCGCTCACCTCCTCGACCAGCACCGTCGTCCTCGTCGGGCTGACCTCGGAGAAGCGGTCCGCCCTCGACCTGCGCACCATCGCCGACTGGCGGGTGCGCCTGCGGCTGCTCGCGGTGCCCGGCATCGCCCAGGTTTCGGTCTACGGCGGCGCGGTGCGCGCGTTCCAGGTCGAGGTGCGGCCGCACGACCTGATCCGCTTCCGCCTCGGCCTGAACGACGTGCTCGTGGCCGCGCGCAAGGCGACGGGCGTGCGCGGCGCCGGCTTCGTCGACACGGCCAACCAGCGCATCGCCCTGCAGACGGAAGGCCAGTCGCTGACGCCGGACGAGATCGCCCGCACGGTGCTCGTCAACGAGGGCGGCGCCAGCGTGGTGCTCGGCGACGTCGCCACCGTGGTCGCCGCCCCCGAGCCGCCGATCAGCGCGGCCCTGGTCGACGGCCGCCCCGGCATCCTCCTGATGGTCGGCGCGCAGATCGGCGCCAACACCTTGGAGGCGACGCGCCGCGTCGACGCGGCGCTCGACGAGCTTCGCCCTGGGCTGGAGCGCGACGGCATCGTGCTGCGCGGCGACCTGTTCCGCCCGGCGAACTTCATCGCCCAGGCCAACGGCAACGTGCTGCAGGCGCTGGCGCTCGGCGGCATCCTGGTCGTCGTGGTGCTGTTCGTGTTCCTGTTCGACTGGCGCACCGCGGTGATCAGCGCGGTCGCGATCCCGCTCTCGCTGCTCGCCGCCGTGCTGGTGCTCGGGGCGATGGGCGAGAGCCTCAACACGATGACGCTGGGGGGGCTCGCCATCGCCATCGGCGAGGTGGTGGACGACGCGGTGATCGGCATCGAGAACGCCGTGCGGCGCCTGCGCGAGAACCGCCGCCTGCCCACGCCGCTGCCCGTCGCGCGGGTGGTGCGCGACGCGATCCTGGAGGTGCGAAGCGCGGTGGCCTACGCCACCTTCGCGGTGCTGCTGGTGTTCCTGCCGGTGCTGGCGCTCACCGGCGTCGCCGGGCGCCTGTTCGGCCCGCTGGCGCTCGCCTACATCCTGGCCGTGGTGGCCTCGCTCGCGGTTGCGCTCACCGTCACGCCGGCGCTCGCCATGGCGCTCGTCGCCCGCAGGGACCTGCCGGCGCGCGACCCGCCGGTGATGCGGGCCTCGCGCGCCGCCTACGTCCGGGTGCTCGGCGGCGTCGAGCGGCGCTTCGGCTGGGCTGCGACGGCCGCCCTGCTGCTGACCCTCGGGGGGGCTGCCGCCCTGCCCTATTTCGGCGGCACCTTCCTGCCCGACCTCAAGGAGGGCCACCTGATCCTGCATATGGCGGCCGCCCCCGGCACCTCGCTGCAGGAATCGCTGCGCCTCGGCACCCGCATCACCGCCGGCCTCAAGGCGGTGCCGGGGGTGCGGGCCGTGGCGCAGCAGGTCGGCCGGGCCGAGGCCGGGCAGGACACGGCCGGCACACATTACAGCGAGATCCACATCGACCTCGAGCCCGGCCTCGACGGCGCGGCGCAGGGGCGGAGCGAGGCCGGCATCCGCGCGCTCATGGCGGGCACGCCCGGCGCCGCGTTCTCGCTCAAGACCTTCCTGACCGAACGCATCGAGGAGACGGTCTCGGGCTACACCGCGCCGGTGGTGATCAACGTGTTCGGCGCCGACCTCGACCGGATCGAGGCGGCGGCCCGCGACGTCGCCCGCGAGCTCGCCGAGGTGCGGGGCGCGGCCGACGTGCAGCAGCAATCGCCCGCCGGCCTGCCGCAGATCACCGTGTCCCTACGCCGGAACGACCTGCGCCACTGGGGCCTCGACGCGATCGAGGTGTTGGAGATCGTCCGCACCGCCTACCAGGGCGACGTGGTCGGCCAAGCCTACGAGGGCAACGCCGTCTTCAACGTCATCGTCATCCTCGACCGGGCGACACGGGCGCACCTCACCCGCCTCGGCGACCTGCCGCTGCGGACCCCGAGCGGCAGCTACATCCGACTGGCCCAGGTCGCCGACGTGTACGAGACCGCGGGACGCTACCAGGTCCAGCACGCGGGCGCGCAGCGGGTGCAGGCGGTGACCGCCAACGTGACGGGGCGCGACGTGGCCTCCTTCGTCGAGGCGGCCAAGCGCAAGGTCGCCAAGGAGGTCGCCCTGCCGCCGGGCGTCTACGTTGCGTTCGAGGGCGCCGCCGAGACGCAGGCGCGGGCGCGCGCCGACCTGCTGACCTATTCGGCGCTGGCCGGCCTCGGCATCGTGCTGCTGCTCGCGGTGGTCACCGGCTCGGTGCGTAACCTCCTCCTGGTGCTGGTCAACCTGCCCTTCGCCTTCGTCGGCGGCGTGCTCGCGGTTGCGGCGACCGGGGCGGTGATCTCGCTCGGCTCGATCGTCGGCTTCGTGACGCTGTTCGGGATCTCGCTGCGCAACGCGATCATGCTGATCGCCCATTACGAGCATATGGTCGCCCGCGAGGGCCGCAGCTGGGACGCCGCGACCGCCTCGGAGGGGGCGGGGGACCGGCTGGTGCCGATCCTGATGACATCGCTGGTCACCGGCCTCGGTCTGCTGCCCCTGGCGCTCGGCGCCGGCGAGCCGGGGCGCGAGATCGAGGGACCGATGGCGATCGTCATCCTGGGCGGGCTCGTCACCTCGACGGTGCTGAACCTCGCGATCCTGCCGGCGCTGGCGTTGCGCTACGGCCGGTTCGTGCGGGCGTAGCCGGACAAAAGCCCGTTAGCCTTCCAGCGGCTCGTCGCCGAGCATCTCGATGCCGAAGCCGGACAGGCCGACATAGGCCCGCGACGAGGTCGAGAGGTTGCGGAACGAGACCACGCCGAGGTCGCGCAGGATCTGGGCGCCCAGGCCCACCTCGCGCCACTGGCGCACGCGCTGCGCCTCGGTGCCCTCGTCGGCGACGCGGTTGAGGGGCACGCCGGCGGTGCCGTCGCGCAGGTAGACGAGGATGCCGCGTCCTTCTTTCGCGAAGCGGCGCATCACCGTCTCGATCTGGCGGCCGCCCTCGATAACGTCGGCGACGACGTCCGAGCGGTGCAGCCGGACCAGCACGTCACGGCCGTCGCCGATCTCGCCGTGGACGAAGGCGAATTGCTGGATCGCCTCGAACGGCGTCGTGTAGGCGTAGCCGGTCATCGGCCCAAATTCGGTCTGGACCGGGAAGTGCCCGACCCGCTCGACCAGCCGGTCGCGCGCCTGGCGGTAGGCGATCAGGTCGGCCACCGACACCCGGGCGAGATTGTGCGCCTCGGCGAAGGCCGTGATCTGCGGCCCCTTCATCACCGTGCCGTCGTCGTTGGCGAGTTCGCAGATGACGCCGACGGGTGGCAGGTCGGCGAGCTTGCACAGGTCGACCGCGGCCTCCGTATGCCCGGAGCGCATCAGCACGCCGCCGTCCCGTGCGATCAGCGGGAAGACGTGGCCGGGGCGCACGAAGTCGTCGGCGCCCATGTTGCCGTTGGCGAGCGCCCGCACGGTGTTGCAGCGCTGCTCGGCCGAGATGCCGGTGGTGAGCCCGTGCTTCACGTCCACCGTGACGGTGAAGGCGGTGCCGAGCGGCGCGTCGTTCGAGGCGACCATCGGCGCGAGGTTGAGGCGGCGCGCCTCCGAGGTCGTCACAGGCGCGCAGACGATGCCGCAGGTGTTGCGGACGATGAACGCCATCTTCTCCGGCGTGCAATGGATCGCGGCGACGACGAGGTCGCCCTCGTTCTCGCGGTCGTCGTCGTCGGTGACGACGACGATCTCGCCGCGGGCGAAGGCTTCGATGGCGGAGGTGACGGAGCTGTGAGGCACGGTTCGGTACTCGAATGAGCTTTGCGTCCGGGGACGGTCAGGCGTCGGGCGCCGCGGTCAGGAGCCGACTTGCCCCCGATGGCGGAGATGGTGATCGGCGAGCACGCACGCCATCATCGCCTCGGCGACGGGCACGGCACGGATGCCGACGCAGGGGTCGTGGCGGCCCTTCGTGATCAGGTCCACGTCGCGGTTGTCGCTCGTGACGGTGCGCCGGGGCGTGAGGATCGACGAGGTCGGCTTCACCGCGAACCGCACCACGATCGGCTGGCCGGTCGAGATGCCGCCGAGCACGCCGCCGGCATGGTTGGCCAGGAAGGCCGGGCGCCCGTCGTTGCTGGCGCGCATCTCGTCGGCGTTGTCCTCGCCGCGAAGCGCCGCCGAGGCGAAGCCGTCGCCGATCTCGACGCCCTTGACCGCGTTGATCGACATCATCGCGGCGGCGAGATCCGCATCGAGCTTGCCGTAGATCGGCGCGCCGAGGCCCGGCGCGACGCCCTCGGCCACCACCTCGATCACGGCGCCGATCGACGAGCCGTCCTTTCGGATCGCGTCGAGGTAGGTTTCGTAAAATTTAGCGGTCTCGGCGTCGGGGCAGAAGAACGGGTTGTTGCCGGTCTCGTCCCAGTCCCAGCGCGACCGCTCGATCGCGTGCGGGCCCATCTGCACCAACGCCGCGCGGATCGTCACGCCGGGAATCACCTTGCGGGCGATGGCGCCGGCCGCCACCCGTGCCGCGGTCTCCCGCGCCGACGAGCGCCCACCGCCGCGATAGTCGCGAAACCCGTACTTGGCGTCGTAGGCGTAGTCGGCGTGACCCGGGCGGTAGCTGTCGCGGATTTCGGAATAGTCCTTCGAACGCTGGTCGGTGTTCTCGATCGTCAGCGCGATCGGCGTGCCGGTTGTGAGTTGGCGCCCGCCCGTGCGGTCGTTGGCGAACACGCCGGACAGGATTTTCACCTGGTCCGGCTCGCGCCGCTGGGTGGTGAAGCGCGACTGGCCGGGCTTGCGCCGGTCGAGCTCGGCCTGGATCTCCTCGGCCTCGAGCGCGAGCCCGGGCGGACACCCGTCGACGACGCAGCCGAGGGCGACCCCGTGGCTCTCGCCGAAGGTGGTGACGCGGAACAGGTGGCCGAACGTGTTGTGGGACATCGTGCGCGTGCTCTAGCGCGCGGGCGCCGGGGGCACAAATCGGGCGCGCTTCCCTCCCCCTTTGCTGGGGCGGGAGAAGTGCGCTGCACGGTCAGTCGAACACGAGCCCGCCCCGCGCCTTCAACGCCCGATAAGCCTCGATCCCGACCGCAAGGTCGCGCCTCAGCCGACGCTCGTCGCCCAGCGCATCGAGATCGTAGGCGAGGCCGAGGATGTGGGCCGCCGCGTAGCCCTCGGGCAGCGGGCCTTCCCTGCCGAGATCGATCGCGGACAGCGGCAGCCGGTCGGCAAAATCCGACATCGGCGCCCGCAGCGCGTCGCCGCTCCGGCGCAGGAAGCCTTCCGCATCCGGCCCATGCTCACGGATCGCCGCGACGGTGCCCTGCACGAGGCAGAAATAGACCTGCTGCCGATGCGCCGGGAACAGGTAGACGAGGTAGTAGCCCCGCGTCGCGCTGGTGGTGATCGCGGGATCGAACACCGCGAGCCAGGGCACCGCCGCCCAATGCGTGCCGCGGCCGGGGCTGCCCTTCACGCAATAGCCGCCGCCGATCGGTTCGAGCGCGCGCCGCATCTCGTCGGGCGCGCTTCTCCGGATCACAGCTGCGAGCGGGTGCCCGGCCGGCGGGTCGAGGTGGGCCTCGGGGTATTCCTCGACGATCCGTCGAAGGGCATGGCCGAGGCTCAAGACCCGGACGAATCCCGCGGACGGGCCAGCACGCCGCCGGTCATCGGCTCGCGCACGCCGGTGGTCGAGGGGAACGTGATCGGCAGGCCCTTGAGCGAGCGCACGGCCAGGTGCGCGAAGGCCTGGGCCTCGAGGAAGGCCGAGGACCAGCCGATCGCGTCCGCCATCGTGATCTCGGCGCGCAGGTGATAGTTCAGCAGCCGTACCAGCTCGCCGTTGCGGGCCCCGCCGCCGGCCACGATCCAGCGGGCCGGGATCTCCGGTGCGTGGTCCAGCGCCCGGGCGACCGCGCGGGCGGTGAAGGCGGTGAGCGTCGCCGCGCCGTCCTCGGTCGAGAGCTGGCCTGCGAGCTTGTGCGAGAACCAGTTGCGGTCGAGCGACTTCGGCGGCCGCCGGAAGAAGAACGGGTGCGTCAGCAGCCAGGCCAGCAGCGGCTCGTCGGCGCGGCCGCGCGCGGCGGTCCGGCCGCCGTCGTCGAGGTTCTTGCCCTCGCGCTCCTGCATCCACTCGTCGATCAGCGAGTTGCCCGGCCCGGTGTCGAAGGCGATCACGCCGCCCTTCGAATCGATCAGCGTCGCGTTGGCGACGCCGCCGATGTTGAGGATGCCGAACGCCCCCTCGAAGCCGGAGGCGGCGGCGAGCGCCTGGTGGAACACCGGCACGAGCGGCGCTCCCTGCCCGCCCGCCTCGATGTCGGCGCGGCGCATGTCCGAGACCACGGGGATGCGCAGCCGGTCGGCCAGCGCCTGGCCGTCGCCGACCTGGATCGTGATGCGCTGGTCGGGCCGATGGATCACCGTCTGGCCGTGGAAGCCGATCACGTCGATCTCGCCTGCCGAGAGCCCGTTCTCGGCAAGGAACTGCTCCACCGCCTGCGCATGCGCCTCGGTGACGAAGGCCTCCGCCTCGGGCAGGCGGCCGGGCCGGTCGCCCGGCGCGACCACGCCCTCGGCATCCTTGGTGGCGGCGCGCAGCAGCCCCTTCTCCTCCTCGGAATAGCCGCGGTAGCCGGTGGGGCCGAGGGGCTCGAGGTAGTTGTTGTGGCCCCGCACCACGTGGACGGCCTCGCCGTCGGTCTCGATCAGGGCGACGTCCACGCCGTCGAGGGAGGTCCCGCTCATCAGGCCGATCGCGCGCATCATGGTCATGACCTGCCCCCGTGCCTTTCGCCGGTCGCCCTGCTATGAGTGCGGCTCGCAAAACCCCCGGTCCCCGTGGGCGCCTCCGGTGGCGCCGGCGACGCGACGGGGGTTGTGCGAGTGACACCCAAGCCGCCTCATGCCCTTTTGCGAGCGGACGCGCCAGCCGAGCGGGATCGCATCCCGTGCCGCCGCCCGGCGTCCCGCCTCGAACCGAGAAGCCTGCATTCCCATGACCGCCGCCGAGCCCCTCGCGCCCAAGCCCTTCGCGCCCAAGTCCGAGTTCCTCAAGGTGCTCGCCGAGCGCGGCTACGTGCACCAATGCTCGGATTTCGCCGGCGTCGACGCGGCGGCGGCCGAGGGGCGCCTGACCTGCTACGTCGGCTACGACTGCACAGCGGCCTCGCTCCATATCGGCCACCTGCTGTCGATCATGATGCTGCACTGGCTGCAGAAGACCGGCGGCCGGCCGATCGCGCTGATGGGCGGCGGCACCACCCGCGTCGGCGACCCTTCGGGGCGCGACGAATCGCGAAAGATATTGAGCCTGGAGCAGATCGAGGCGAACAAGGCCGGCATCCAGAAGACCTTCGCCCGCTTCCTCGCGTTCGACGGCTCGCCCACCGGCGCGATCATGGTCGACAACGCCGATTGGCTGACCAAGCTGAACTACATCGAGATGCTGCGCGACGTCGGGCGCCACTTCTCGGTCAACCGCATGATGTCGATGGACAGCGTGCGGATGCGCCTGGAGCGCGACCAGGAACTCTCGTTCCTGGAGTTCAACTACATGATCCTCCAGTCCTACGACTTCGTCGAGCTGAACCGCCGCCACGGCTGCACGATGCAGATGGGCGGGTCCGACCAGTGGGGTAACATCGTCAACGGGATCGACCTCGGCCGCCGCATGGGCGTGCCCGGCCTCACCGGACTGACCTGCCCGCTGCTCACCACCGCGTCCGGCGCCAAGATGGGCAAGACCGCCGCCGGCGCGGTCTGGCTCGATGCGGAGATGCTGAAGCCTTACGATTACTGGCAGTTCTGGCGGAACACCGAGGACGCCGACGTCGAGCGCTTCCTCAAGCTGTTCACCTTCCTGCCGCTGCCCGAGATCGCCGAGCTCGCCGCGAAGGGGGGGGGCGGGATCAACGAGGCCAAGGTGCGGCTCGCCACCGAGGCGACGGCGCTGATGCACGGCCGCGAGGCGGCGGACGCCGCCGCCGAGACCGCGCGGAAGACCTTCGTCGAGGGGACGCTGGCCGAGGACCTGCCGAGCGTCACCGTCTCGCGCGACCTCGTCGACGCGGGTCTGGGCGTGCTCTCGGCCTTCGGCCCGGAATACGCCAAGCTGGTGCCGTCCACGAGCGAGGCCCGCCGCCAGATCAAGAGCGGCGGCCTGCGCATCGACGACGTGGTGCTCACCGACGAGCGCGCCGTGCTGCGCACCGCCGACTTCGCCAAGAACGGCGTGCTCAAGCTCTCCTTCGGCAAGAAGCGCCACGTGCTGCTGCGCGTGGCGTGAGCGCGCTCGACCGAGCGAGGCCCGGAACGGGTCTCGGCCTGGTCGATCCGCGGCGACCGTGCGTCAGTGGATGCCGCCGCTGGCGGTGATGACCTCGCCGGTGAGCCAGCGGGCCTCGTCGGAGGCCAGGAACGCGACGACGTCGGCGATGTCGTCCGGCCGGCCGGCGCGGCCGAGCGGCGTCTGCGCCACGAAGCCGGCCTCCATCTCCGAACCGGCGATGCCGGCCGCGTGCGTGCCCTCGGTCACCACGTAGCCCGGGCTGACGACGTTGACCCGGATCTTGCGCGGCGCGAGCTCGTTGGCGAGCACGCCGGAGATCGCGTTCACCGCGCCTTTTGTGCCGGCGTAGACCGCAGCGGTCGGCGTGTTGACGTCCGTGATCGCCGACGAGATGTTGACGATGCTGCCACCCTCGCCGAGGTGCTTGGCGGCCGCCTGGCTCGCCAGCAGCACGCCGAGCACGTTGACGTCGAACAGCTTGTGGTAATGCGCCTCGGTGATCGCCTCGATCGCCGCGAACTCGTACAGGCCGGAATTGTTGACCAGCACGTCGAGCCGGCCGAACTGCGTCACCGCCGCCTCGACGAGGGCCTGCGCCTGCGCCGCCTGCGAGACGTCGCCCTGGACCGCGACCGCCTTGCCGCCCGACGCGGTGATCGCCGCGACCACCGCGTCCGCGCCGGCCTTGCTCGACGCGTAGTTGACCACCACCGCCGCGCCCTCCTTCGCCAGCCCCTTGGCGATGGCGGCGCCGATGCCCTTTGATGCGCCGGTGACGACGGCGACTTTGCCCGCGAGCTTGGACATGTATGCTAACCCCTTGGCATGGGCAGGCTCCGGGATGGCCGCCTTTGTCCCATAGTTCGGTAATTCAGAACTAACGGAGTTCGGTTCAAGCCCCCAAATGCGGAAAAGATGAGATCTCTGTTCCACCCCGCGATCGAGGACGTCCGCCCGGACGCGATCCTCCACGCGCTGTCCGATCCGAACCGCGCGGCGATCTTCGCGCAGATCATGCGGGCGGGCTGCGTCGACGCCTGCTCGGCTTTGGCCACCCTCGGCGACCGGGTGATCCCGAAGTCGTCGCTCTCGACCCACTTCAAGGTGCTGCGCGAGGCCGGCCTGATCCGCAGCGCGCGGAATGGCGTCGAGATGCGGAACGAAGCCCGGTTCGCCGAGGTCGAGGCGCGCTTTCCGGGCCTCCTCGGCGCGATCGTCAACGCCTACGCGTCGGATGCCGGCTGCGACGCGATGCGGGTGCCGGCCGCGGAGTAGTCCGCCCGGCCGATCGACCTACCAGCGATTTGCCGCGCGCGATCCGGCCCCTCAGCGGTCGCCGCCCTGCACCGCCGGGGGCACGCCGTCGGCGAAGTTCGAGCCGCCGCCCGCGCTGAACAGCTTTCGCAGGAAGCCCGGTGCCACGGCCGAGAGCGGGTTCACGCTCACGTCCGGCGCGTTGAGCTTGCCCGAGACCCGGAAGTTGACCGCGAACAGGCCCTCGTTGTGGCCACCGCCGAGCAATGGGCCGATCACCGGAACCTGCGAGACGATGTTGTTCAGGCCGTAGAGCGGCACGAAGGTGCCGTTGATGTCGGTTCGTTCGCGGGCGGTGTCGAGGAAGCCCGACAGGGTGAAGCCCATCGCTGCGTTCGAGATCGCCGCGTCGGAGAAGTCGACGCGCGAGCCGGTGCGGACGAAGTTCGCCCGCATCCGGTCGAAGGCCACCGCGCTGCCCTGCCCCGCCACCGTGCGCTTGCGCCCGCGGGCGTCCACGGTCTCCACCGTCTCCGGCCCCTGGGCCATGATGCTCGACAGAGCCGGCTCGTTGCGCAGGGAGAACTCGCGGATCTGCACGACGCCGGCCTGCGGGCCGTCGCTGAGCACGATGCCGAGGTTGAGCCGGCCGCCGTACATCCGCCGGTAGACGTCGACGAAGCGCAGCGTCGCGCCGGCGTCGCCGGATTCGATCGCCAGCGTCGGCGCGCCGCGTTCGCCCTTGGTCACGCTGGCCACGAACGGGGCCGAGCGGAATTTGCCGCTCATCGCGGCCGAGCGTACGTCCTTGCCGCGCAGGGTCAGCCTGACGTTGGCGTTGGTCAGCGCCTCGTCGTTGAAGCCGGTGAGGATGCCGAGCTGGATCTCCGCCTCGATGTCCTTCGGGCTGGCGTCGCGCTGGCCCTTGCCCTCGGGCGCGGTCATCATCTTCAGGAACGGCCGCGCGTCGGCCACCGCGCCCTTCACCGCGACCCGGTAGCCGTTGCCGCTGCGCTCCAGCGAGACCCGCATGTCGTCGCCGGGCGAGAGCTTCAGGTTGGTCAGGTCCGCCCGCTCCAGGCCGCCCTCGCTGCCGAGCGAGGCGCTGCCGCGTGCCGAGGCCACGCCGGCATCGAGCACGATGTCGCGCAGGTCCATCCCGGGGCCGGTGTCGACGAGCGCGAAGGTCAGGCGCCCGGCCTTGCCCGCCGCCTTGGTCAGGCCCGGCACCAGCCCGTCGATGCCGGCGCGGGCGAGATCCGCCTCGACGCGGATCGGCGGCCTCGTCGCCCCGGCCTTGACCAGGGGGATCGTGGCCTTGACCGCGATCGGCCCGGAGAGTTGCGGCGCCGTCGGCAGGCCCTTGCGCGCCCGCAGGGCGTCGTCGGCGGTGAGGTTGACCAGCACCTCGCCGGCGCCGCCGGCCTTGGCCTGGTGCATGTCGATCGAGACCGGCGCCCCCGACAGCTTCGCGTCGCCCTTCAGGGTGAAGCCGCGCGGATCGTAGCTCACGGCGAAGCGGCCGGATTCGAGCTTGTCCTTGCCGACGACCTTGTCGACGGTCAGGTCGCTGAGCGTGCCGGTGACGGCGACCGGGAGGTCCGGCAGGTCGGGGATGTGCTTGAGGTCGAGCGGGAAGCCGATCCGCAGGTCGGCCTGGCCCTTCACCGTCGCCGGGTCGAGCTCGACGCCCGAGAGCGCCTTGAACATCTTGGTCTGGAGCAGGGCGGCCAGCGCGTCGGCGCCTCCCGACAGGCGCAGGCCGATGTCGGCCACGACCTTGTCGGGCGCGATCTCCGGGATGACGAAGGCGCCCTCGGAAATGTTCAGGGCGCGCCCGTCGGCCATGCGGATGTCGGCGGTGACGTTCCGGATCCGGGTGGTGCGCCCGGTGATCGTGCCGGCGACGGTGCCCCGGGTCAGCGGCGGCGCGTCGGCCGAGACCTCGAGCGTCGCGTCCGAGACGCGGAAGTCGATGTGCACCGCGTTGTCCGGCATCGGGTCGCCGCGCGTCGCCGCGGCGAGCTCGGCGCCCGACATGTCGACGGTGATGTCGACGGCGTCGATGCGGCCGGCGCGCAGCTCGTCGACGAGGTAGTTGCGCGCGCCCGGCGCGATGTTCTCCGGCCAGAGCCGGAGCGCCGTGCGGGCCTCGCTGTCGCTGGCGGTGACGTGGAGGGTGAGGCCGTCGTCGTCGGCGGTGGTGCCGAGCGTGCCGCTCATGTTGCCGTGGATGCCGGCGCCGGTCATGGCGAAGCTGTCGATGGCGATGCCGCCGGCCCGGCCGGTGAGATGCCCGTCCATCGCCGAGATCGTCACCGGCTTGTCCTTGGCCGCAGCGCCGCGCAGGGTCGCATTCCGGCTCGACAGGGTGGCGGTCCAGGCGAAGTCCTCGCCGGCCTTGGCCTCGGCCCAGGTGCCGGTGAGGTTCACGGCGTTGCCGGCGCCGAGGTAGTCGAGCCCGTCGAGCGTCATCACCCGGGCGGCCTCGTCCCAGCTGAAGGCGGCGTTCAGGCTCTCGATGGTGACCGGGTTGAAGTCCTTCTCCTCGACGAGGAAGGTCCCGTCGCTGGTGCGCAGCGTCGCCTTCATCGTCTCGATGCGGCCGCCGTCGAGGGCGACGTCGGCCCGCGCCGAGAGCTTCAGGTCGGTGGTGAAGGGCAGCTTGGATTGGCCCGACAGCAGCAGCAGGTCGGTGGCCGGCAGGTCGTCGAGGGTGATGATTCCGGTGCGCCGGGTGCCGCCGGCCTCGCGCAGCGTGCCGCCGAAGCGCCATTGCCCGTGCGGTCCGTCGATGCGCAGCTCGAACAGCCGCGCGTCCTGCTTCGGGTCGCGGCCGAACAGGCCGTTGACGTGCTCGAACACCGCGCGCTCGCGGGCGTCGTCGTCGATCAGCGTCAGGCGGGCGTTGGTGATGCGCGCGCGATCGAGGGCGCCGACGACGCCGGCGGAATCGAGCACGACGCCGAAGATCGAGGCGGTGGCGGCCGAGAGCGGCGAGACCACGCCGCGGGCCGCGTCCACGCTCGGCGGCGTGTGCGGCGAGGCGTCGCCGGGATGGGACGGCTCGGAGGCCGCGAACGCGATCGAGCCGTCGCGGTGGACGAGCGCGGTCATCTGCACGTCGCGGAACTCGATCGAGCGCGGCGACGGCGAGAGCCTCAGCAGGCTCCAGGGGTCGATGCTGACGAGGGCGAGCGGCGCGCGCACGACCAGCGCCCCTTGCGGGTTGCGGATGTCGAGCCCGCTGACGCGCAACGCCAGCGCGTTCTCGGCATCGATCTCGAGGGTGCTGTCGCGCAGGTCGATGCGCCAGCCCGGCCCGATCCGGTCGGCCAGCGCAGCCGAGACCCGCGCCGACAGGCCGTCGATCTGCAGCGGTCCGTAGGCGAGGCGCATGACGCCGCCGCCGAGACCGAGGCCGAGCACGACGACCAGGGCGGCGGCCGTCCACAGGCAGCGCCGCGTCCAGCGACGAACCGCCTTGCGCGGGCGCCCTGCGCCGGGCGTATCCTCGAGCCGGGCCGCTTCCTCAGGCATGAAGACCTTGCATCGGCGCGTTCGCGGGGTCGGACCATGCGCTCATTCTAGGACGCGACCCTTAAGCGAAGCGTTTCCGAAAGGGGACCGGACGCTCGCGCCCGAAGTGCGGGCGTCGGGCTTGCCGGCTCCGCACCAAGCAACCATCAATCGGCCGAAAGGATGGCACGATGCCCCTCGCGCAAGGCGAGCACGCTCCCGACTTCACTCTTCCCGGCTCCGGCGGGAAGACGCTCGCGCTGGCCGAACAGGCCGGTCACAAGATCGTGCTCTACTTCTATCCGAAGGACGACACGAGCGGCTGCACCTTGGAAGCGCAAGCGTTCAACGCATCGCTGGCCGACTTCACCGCCGCCGACACGGTCGTGATCGGCGTCTCGCCCGACCCGGTGAAGAGCCACGACAAGTTCGCGGCCAAGTACGACCTCGCCTTCCCGCTCGTCTCCGACGAGAGCAAGGCGATGCTGGAGGCCTATGGCGTGTGGGTCGAGAAGAGCATGTACGGCCGCAAGTACATGGGCGTCGAGCGCACGACGATGCTGCTCGACCGCGAGGGCCGCATCGCGCGGATCTGGCCCAAGGTGAAGGTGCCGGGCCATGCCGCGGAGGTGCTGGAAGCCGCGCGCGCACTGAGCTGATCGCGCACCGCATCTCCGGGAGGCCGCATCTTGCGGAAGTCATGAGGGATTTTCCGGTTTCTTAACCCTGTCGGCGCTCGATGGCGGTCTTGGAGCCCGGCCCGCCTCGATGAATCTCCGCGCCATCGTTCCTCCTCGCAGGAACCGGCTTCTCGCCGCCTCCCTCGTCGTCGCCACCCTCTGGGCCGCGGCGGCGAGCGGGCTGCTGTTGTTCCACGACGACCTGCTGGCCGGGTTCGTCGCCCGGCAGGGCGCGATGCAGGTGGCCTACGAGGCCCGCCTCGCCGCGCTCCAAGCCGAGCTCGACCGTGGCGGCTCGGCCCGCGCGGAGGCGCAAGACGCCGTCGCCGCGCGCCTCGACGAAGTCGCCGCGCGGCAGGCCGACCTGGAGCGCCGCCAGGCCGTGCTCACCGGTCTGGTGCGGACGACCGCGCCCGGCGCGATCGATCCGACGACGACCGGCGCCCTCCCCGGCCGAGCTCCGGCGCCCGAGCCAGACCTGGGATTGCGCGGGCTCGATACGGCCCGGCCGGAACGCCGCAGCGCGCGCGACGTGGACCTGCGCTTGGCGGCGCTTGCCGGGCGGCTCGACGGCCTCGCGGCGGCGCAGGTGATCGGGCTCGATCGGATCACCGAACGGGCGGCGGGCGAGATCTGGCGCCTGCGCCGCGTCCTCGGACGGACCGGGCTCGACCTGCAGCGTCCGTTGGAGTCCGGGCTCGGCGGACCGCTGGTTCCGATCGATCCGAGCCCCTTCGCCGCGGCCGTCGCGGTCACCGCCCGCACGCTCGGTGACGCGCAGGTCCTGCGGCGCCTCGCCGCCCGGTTGCCCCTCGACCGCCCGCTCCGCCGCGACCGCGGCCTCGCCAGCAGCTTCGGGCCGCGGCTCGACCCGTTCACCCGCGGCCTCGCGCTGCATACCGGCCTCGACCTCAAGGCCGAGATGGGCGAGCCAGCCTTCGCCACCGCCCCAGGCCGCGTCGTCTCGGCGGAGCCCGCCGGCGGCTACGGCAACATGGTGGAGATCGAACACGGCCACGGCGTCGTCACGCGCTTCGCACACCTGGCGCGCATCGACGTGCGCCCCGGGCAATGGCTCCGCGCCGGCGACCTCGTCGGCCGCGTCGGCTCGACCGGCCGCTCCACCGGCGCGCACCTGCATTACGAGACGCGGATCGACGGCGAGCCGGTGGACCCGCAGGGGTTCCTGGAAGCGGGGCGAGAGCTGGCGGAGGGCGAGCCGTAGAACGCCTCCTCCCCGGAGAGGAGGAGGGAAGGCGCCTACGTCTCAGTCGATGTCCTCGACCTTCTCGGTCGCGCCGTACAGCCGCTGCGCCAGCGAGGCTTCGATGAACGGGTCGATGTCGCCGTCGAGCACTTCGTCCGGGTCGGTCGACTGCGTGCCGGTGCGCAGGTCCTTCACGAGCTGGTAGGGCTGCAGTACGTAGGAGCGGATCTGGTGGCCCCAGCCGATGTCGGTCTTGGAGGCGGCCTCGGCGTTGGCCTTCTCCTCGCGCTTCTTCAGCTCGGCCTCGTACATGCGGGCGCGCAGCATGTTCCAGGCGGTGGCCCGGTTCTTGTGCTGCGACCGCTCCTGCTGGCACGCCACCACGATCCCGGTCGGGTTGTGGGTGATGCGCACCGCCGAATCGGTGGTGTTGACGTGCTGGCCGCCCGCGCCCGAAGAACGGTAGGTGTCGATCCGGCAGTCGGATTCCTTGATCTCGATCTCGATCCGGTCGTCGATGACCGGATAGACCCAGACCGAGGCGAAGCTGGTGTGCCGCCGCGCGCTCGAATCGTAGGGCGAGATCCGGACCAGGCGATGCACGCCGGATTCAGTCTTGAGCCAGCCGTAGGCGTTGTGGCCCTTGATCAGGAGCGTGGCACCCTTGATCCCGGCCTCTTCGCCGTCCGACCACTCGACGATGTCGACCTTGTACTTCCGGCGCTCGGCCCAGCGGCCGTACATGCGCTGGAGCATGTTGGCCCAGTCCTGGCTCTCGGTGCCGCCGGCGCCGGCATGGACCTCGAGATAGGTGTCGAAGCCGTCGGCCTCGCCGGACAGCAGCGTCTCGACCTGCCGGCCGGCCGCCTGCTTCTCGACGCCGAGGATCGTGGCCTCGCCCTCGCGGATGGAGGCGTCGTCGCCCTCGGCTTCGCCGAGCTCGATCAGCATCGCCCCGTCGTCGAGGTCCTGCTCGAGCTTGCGGATCGCGGCCACGGCTTCGTCGAGCTGCTGGCGCTCGCGCATCACCTTCTGGGCGGCGTCGGCATCGTTCCACAGCTCCGGGTTCTCGGAGGCTGCGTTCAGCTCCGCGAGGCGTTTATCGACGGTATCCCAGTCAAAGATGCCTCCTCAGCAGTCCGATCGACTGCTTGGCGGCATCCGAGGCTTGCTCGATCTCGGCGCGCATTTCGAGGGTGTGTCGCTTGTGTTGTGGGCTCTGAAGGGGTCGTGCCGGGTGATACCGGGGCAGGCCGGCCCTGTAAACGGCCTCTCGCCCCGCCTTGCGACGCCCGGGCGCGCCGGAGGGCGTGAAACCGCGGGCGGCTCGCGCGTTGGTCGGGGATTTTCCAGCCCGACCGGAGCGCCGAACGATGACGAAGGCCCAAGATCACGCGAAGAAGGATGACACCAAGCACGACACGAAGAAGGACGAGGCGAAGCACGACCACGAGCAGACGGGGAAGGATTTCGACGCGGCGGTGAACATGACGCCTGCCGCCCTGAAGAAGCACCTCGACTCCGAGGCGAGCCGATCGGTCGGGCAGAAGGACGGAGGCGGCGAGGCGACCGGGCACAAGGAGGGCCGCCGCATCCTCGAGATCAAGGCCAAGAAGAAGGCCGAGCTCACCGACGACGACTACGCCCACATGCAGAAGGTCGTGGGCTACGTCCGACGCCACCTCGCGCAAGGGGGCGAGTCGCGCAACGATCCCGAATCCGCCTGGTCGCTGTCGCTGATGAACTGGGGCCACGACCCGTCGAAGGACTGATCCGGCCCTGCGGCGCGCAAGCGATCGACGCGCCGCCGGCGCCCGCCGTCAGTGTCCGCCGTAGCCCGGGATCCAGGCCGGCGCCAGGACGTAGCGGCGCTTGGCGCGGGAGTCGGCGCGGCCCTCCATCAGGCCGCTGTCGTAGTAGTTGAAGCCGGTGATGCCGAAGCCGCCGCCGTTCATCACCTGCGGCACGGCGATCGCCGGGACCGCGAGGTCCGGGCGCTGGGGCGGGACGATCGGACGGTTGGCCACGTCGACCTGCAACACCGTCGGGCCGTCCGGCCCCTGGAACACGTAGGCCCCGGACTGGGCCTGCGCGGCGCCTGTGCCGACGATCGCGAAGAGGCCGGTGACGAGGCCGGCAGCGAGGCCGTGTCGAAGGAAGGGGTTCATTCGCGTACTCCGTCGCTGGGGGCCGGCTTCGATCGTCGGGGCACCATGCCCGATGCGGACCGACATGTCCGTCGGCGCGACGCGCGGGCCGCGCCTTCGTCCCGGGAAATCCGGCCGGGACCGTCGCCGGTCAGCCCTTCGAGCGCAGCACGACCACGGGTTGCCGGGCGATCGGCTTGCAGGTGGTCTCGAAGGCGTTGAGCACCAGCGGGCGCGAGTCGCAGGCGAAGGCCGCGTCGGGCCCGGGCGCCGGGATCGGATCGCGGGCGACGATCGGGTTCGGCGCGCAGGCCGAGGCGGCTGCCGCCAGCAGCAGGGCGGCGGGCAGGGACAGGCGACGCATGCGGGCCTCGGTGACGCGGGAACGGATCATTGCCGGAGACCCTGCGCACCCGGGCGGCGGCTGACAACCGCCTCGGGCCCGCGCGCCGTGCTTTGGCCGGGCGTGTCGCCCGGCCGCAACAACCGCCCTCGGGCGAACGGACGCTTCGGGCGATCAGGCGCTCTTGGCCAGGGGCACGACGTTGTGCAGCGTCTTGTCCGCGGTCTCGAGGAAGCGGCGGACGTTGCGCGCGGCCTGCCGGATGCGCTGCTCGTTCTCGACCAGCGCGATGCGGACGTAGTCGTCGCCGAACTCGCCGAAGCCGATGCCCGGCGCCACCGCCACGTCGGACTTCTCCAACAGGAGCTTCGAGAACTCGAGGCTGCCCATTTCCTTGAACTTCTCCGGGATCGGCACCCAGGCGAACATCGAGGCGGCGGGCGCCGGGATCTTCCAGCCGGCCTTGCCGAAGGACTCGACCAGCGCGTCGCGGCGCTTCTTGTAGATCGCCCGCATCTCGTGGATGCAGTCGTCCGGGCCGTTGAGGGCGGCGGTGGCCGCCACCTGGATCGGCGTGAAGGCGCCGTAGTCGAGGTAGGACTTCACGCGGCTGAGCGCCGCCAGCAGGCGCTCGTTGCCCACCGCGAAGCCCATGCGCCAGCCGGCCATGGAATAGGTCTTGGACAGGGAGGTGAACTCCACCGTCACGTCGATCGCGCCCGGCACCTGCAGCACCGAGGGCGGCGGCTCGCCGTCGAAGTAGACCTCGGCGTAGGCGAGGTCCGACAGCAGGATGATCTCGTGGCGCTTCGCGAAGGCGACGAGGTCGCGGTAGAAATCCAGCGTCGCGACGTAGGCCGTCGGGTTCGACGGATAGCAGACCACCAGCGCCACGGGCTTCGGGATCGAGTGCGCCATGGCGCGCTCCAGGGCCGGGAAGAACGCGGGCGTCGGCTCGGCCGGGACGGAGCGGATCACGCCGCCCGCCATCAGGAAGCCGAAGGCGTGGATCGGGTAGCTCGGGTTCGGCACCAGCACCACGTCGCCGGGCGCGGTGATCGCCTGCGCCATGTTGGCGAAGCCCTCCTTCGAGCCCAGCGTCGCGACGACCTGGGTGTCCGGGTTCAGGCTCACGCCGAAGCGGCGCTGGTAGTAGCCGGCCTGGGCGCGGCGGAGGCCCGCGATGCCCTTCGAGGCCGAGTACCGGTCCGTGCGCGGACGCCCGGCCGTCTCGCACAGCTTGGCGATGACGTGCTTGGGGGCGTCGAGGTCGGGGTTGCCCATCCCGAGGTCGATGATGTCGGCGCCGTTGGCGCGGGCGGCGGCCTTGATCCGATTGACCTGCTCGAAGACGTAAGGCGGCAGGCGCTTGATGCGGTGAAAATCGGTCATGGCCATCTGTCCATCGGCGCGGATCCCGCGGGGCGGCACGGGCGGCCCCGACGGGTGGCGGTCGGCCTCTCTACCATCGAAGCGGGCCGCCGCCGACCCCGAATCGCTGACTTATTGTGCCGGCTGCGCCAGCGCGCTCGCGGGCTTCGTCGCCTTGCCGGCGCTCTCGGCCGCCCGGCCCTTCGATTCGTTGCGGCCGCGGGCGCCCTCGAGCTCGGCCTCCAGCGCCTTCTGGCTCTCGGCCGACTTCGCCCGCACGGGACGGGCCGGGGCCGACACGCCCACCGGCATGAATTCGGGGTCCGCCTTCGAGCGCGAGTTCGCGACGAAGTCCGGTGCCGCGACCGGCTTCGGGCCGTAGCCGGCCTCGACCGCGAGCGTCTTGATCGGCGAGAGGTCGGAGGAGCAGGCGCCGGTCGCCGCCGCAGCACACAGCGCGAGCGCGCCGAGCAGCCGGCGGACTGCACCGGCGCGCCCCGCGGAGCCGGCCGGATGCGACGGCCTGCCCGGGGACGTCGTAACCGGGTTCGGAACCTTGTCGGACGTTGAGTTCATACCGCAGATATATCGCCGTTCGCGCCTGCCGCGCTGGGCAAATCAGGGGTTGGCGCGTTAATTTGTCGGAAACGAGGCTCGAACCGCCCCAGGGCGGGCGCTCGGGTCCGCCACGCCGACGGCGCGGAGGGAAGCTGGGAGTGGATCACGCGTGACGACGCAGCCGACGACGCCCGCGATGCCCGATTTCGAGGCCCTGTCGCGCAACGCGGGCCAGTTCATGGAGGAGCTCGGCCGCGCCGCCGCGCGCTACGTCGCCCCCGAGGACGGGTTGCCGGTCCAGCCCAAGCCGCCCCAGGAAGCCAGCGACCTCGTGCGGACGCTGGGCACCGTCGCCGAGACCTGGCTCTCCGACCCGAAGCGGACGCTGGAGGCGCAGACCAAGCTCAGCGAGGCCTTCGTCGCCCTGTGGGGCTCGACTTGGTTCCGACTCCAGGGCCGCGAGGCGCCGCCGGTGGCGCAGCCCGAGCCGAAGGATGCACGGTTCTCGGACGCGGAATGGTCGTCGAACCCGTATTTCGACTTCATCAAGCAGGGCTACCTGATCACCACGCGCTGGGCCGAGGGCCTGGTGAACGAGGCCGAGGGCATCGACGACCACACCCGGCACAAGGCGCAGTTCTACCTGCGCCAGCTCGCCGGCGCGCTCTCGCCCTCGAACTTCGTGATGACCAATCCGGAGCTGATCCGGCACACTCTGCAGGAGAACGGCGCCAACTTGGTGCGCGGCATGAAGATGCTGCAGGAGGACATCCAGGCCGGGTCGGGCGAGTTACGGGTTCGCCAGACCGACCGCGACGCCTTCAAGTTCGGCGTCGACGTGGCGGTGACGCCGGGCGAGGTGGTGTTCCGCAACGACCTGATGGAGCTGATCCAGTACGCGCCGCGCACGGAGACGGTGCTGAAGCGCCCGTTCCTGATCGTGCCGCCGTGGATCAACAAGTTCTACATCCTCGACCTCAACCCGGCCAAAAGCCTGATCGGCTGGATGGTCGATCAGGGGCTGACCGTCTTCGTGATCTCCTGGGTCAACCCGGACGAGCGTCACCGCGACAAGGACTTCGAGTCATACATGCGCGAGGGCATCGAGGCGGCGATCGACGCGATCGGCGTTTCCACCGGCGAGACCGAGGTGGCGGCGGCCGGCTACTGCGTCGGCGGCACCCTGCTCGCGGTGACGCTCGCCATGCAGGCGGCCACCGGCAACACGCGGATCAAGAGCGCCACCTTCCTCACGACGCAGGTCGACTTCACCCATGCCGGCGACCTGAAGGTCTTCGCCGACGAGGACCAGATCCGGCAGATCGAGACACAGATGGCCGAGCGCGGCTACCTCGACGGCGCCAAGATGGCCAACGCCTTCAACATGCTGCGCCCGAACGACCTGATCTGGTCCTACGTCGTCAACAACTACGTGAAGGGCAAGGCGCCGAGCGCCTTCGACCTGCTGTACTGGAACGCCGACGCCACCCGGATGCCGGCGGCGAACCACGCCTTCTACCTGCGCAACTGCTACCTCGAAAACAACCTCGCGCAGGGGAAGATGGTGCTAGGCAACATCCGCCTCGACCTGAAGAAGGTCACGGTGCCGGTGTTCAACCTCGCCACCCGCGAGGACCACATCGCGCCGGCGATCTCGGTGTTCGAGGGCTCGTCGAAGTTCGGCGGCCCGGTCGACTACGTACTGGCCGGTTCCGGCCACATCGCCGGCGTGGTCAACCCGCCAGCCAAGCCGAAATACGGCTACTGGACCGGCGGCAAGGCGGAAGGGCGCCTGGAGGACTGGATCTCCGCGGCCACCGAGACCAAGGGCTCGTGGTGGCCGTACTGGTTCCAGTGGCTGGAGGCCCAGGCCCCCGAGCGGGTGCCCGCGCGCAAGCCGGGCGGCGACGCCCTGCCCTCGCTGGCGCCGGCGCCCGGCACCTACGTGCGCATGAAAGCCTGACGACGGCCTAATCGCCGCCTTAGCCGGTTCCTGCGTAGGTCCGGGACGGCTCCGCCCCGGACCGGTCGTTCGGGCCTCAGTACTTGCGGACGAGCGGGACGGGCGCGGGGGCCGCCGGGGCGTCGAAGGTGTAGCGGAAGCCCACTGAGACGATGTCCGCGCTGCCGTCTACGAGACCGGCGAAGACGATGTTGCCGGTGTTGTAGTCGCGGCCCGGTCCGGCGAGGATTCGGCTGCGCTCCACGAACAGGTGCGAGTAGGCCAGCGTCAGCAGGAGCTTGTCGCTCCAGCGGTAGCTGCCGCCGACGGCGAGGTTGACGCGGTCCCCGTCGGGCAGCCGCACCGAACGGTTCGAGAAGTCGATCGGCGACTGCTCGTAGGAGACGCCCGCGCGCACGGTCAGGGCCGGCGACCAGTCGTATTCGCCGCCGATCGAATAGGTGTAGCCGTCCTTGTAGTTGAGCGGCAGGAAGCTGACCGGCACGTTGCGGGCCTCGGACACGATGCCGACGGTGCCGAGCCTCGACCAGTTGTCCCACTCGAAGCCGAGGTTCATCCGGAAGTTCGGAGCCAGCGACTGCGTCAGGCCGACGCTGAGTTTTTCGGGGGTGTTGAGGTTCGAGCGGACCTGGCCGGCGAGCGGCGCCAGCGCCACCAGCGGCACGCCGATGGACCCTTCGATGTCGTGATGCACCGAGGAGCGATAGCCCACGCCGATGGCGGTGCCGGCCCAGGGCGTCACCAGCACGCCGGCGGTGAAGCCCACGCCCCAGGAATCGCCCTTGAGGAAGCTGCTCGGATACGCCGTCGGGGACAGGCCCGGGATCGGCAGCGCCTGCCGCAGGGTCAGGCGGAAATACTCGATGTTCGGGCCGGCGGCGACCGACAGCCAATCGTTGACCTTGAAGCCGACGACCGGGTTGAAGGCGAGCGAGAAGATCCGGTTGGAGCGGCCGTAGACCTCGCCGGCCCAGGTCTGCTGCGGCTTCGTCACGAGGCCGAACGGCGCGCCGGTCTGGATGCCGATCCAGAGGCGGTCGTTGAGCTGGTAGGCGGTGGCGCTCGAGGGCAGCACGGCGCCCTGCCCGATCTCGCCCGATCCGCCGAGGCCGATGAAGCCCGGATTGGTCGGGGTCGTCGGCGTAATCTTACCGGACAGGCCGACATACGTGAGGTTCTGCTCGGTGACCCAGCCGGGACGCATCGTCACCACGGCGGGGTTCCAGAACATCGAGGACACGCCGCCGCCGCCGGAGGCCGCGCCGGCATCGGCCATGCCGACCGCGATGGCGCTCTGCTCACGCAATCCGAAGGCGCCGGCCTGGGCGCCCGCCGTGCCGATCATCAACGCGGCCGCCGAAACGCCGGCCGTCGCGAATGCGCGCAATGTCTTTGCCATGGTCGTCTCCCCATACGATCCGGCGGTGCACTCGTTCGGTGCCGCCCATTCGGGCCGTCGCCTCGGTTAAATCTGTGCCAATATTCGGCAGGAGACACAACGCCCGACGGTCGCTAAACTTTATCAGTATAAATTGATAAAAATACTAGTTTTAATATTTTTAGATTTGTAGATCGGTTGGAACGAAGTTTTCACCAATCTTCGTTCATATGTAAACGATCTGCGGTAGCGTACAGGACTATTTACCCTTTGCGCCGCCGGGCGTCTTTGGGCGATCCATGTGCGCTTTCTGCCACATGCCGGCACCCGCCTCCGGTGCACCCTTTGTCCCGGATGGCTCCCGCCGGATATTCCAGGGCGCTATTGCTGACGACGGGGGCGCCGGCCTCGTCACGCTTGACCCGGCTGCCCCGACACCCACCTTCCTGCGCACGAGGTTGCGGAACGCAGGGAGTGGACGGACGATGAAACTGGTTCGGCACGGTGCGACCGGCGACGAGAAGCCGGGTCTGATCGACGGCGGCGGCGGACTGCGCGACCTGTCCGGCGTCCTGCGCGACATCGCCGGGCCGGGCCTTTCGCCCGAATCCCTCGACCGGCTCCGCCTGATCGACCCTGAGACGCTGCCCCTGCTGCCGGAATCCACACGGCTCGGCCCCTGCGTCGGCGGCACCCGCAACTTCGTGGCGATCGGCCTCAACTTCGCCGACCACGCCGCCGAGACCGGCTCGCCGATCCCGTCCGAGCCGATCGTGTTCAACAAGGCGCCGTCCTGCATCGTCGGCGCCAGCGACACGGTGATCATCCCCAAGGGCTCGGCCAAGACCGATTGGGAGGTCGAGCTCGCCGTCGTGATCGGCTCCCGCGCCTCCTACGTCCACGCCAACGAGGCGCTGAACTACGTGGCCGGCGTCTGCATCTGCAACGACGTCTCCGAACGCGAATGGCAGATGGAGCGCGGCCCGACCTGGACGAAGGGCAAGGGCTGCCCGACCTTCGGGCCGCTCGGGCCGTGGCTGGTGACGCTCGACGAGGTGCCCGACCTCGGCAATCTCGCGATGAGCCTCGACGTGAGCGGGCAGCGCATGCAGACCGGCTCCACCGCGACGATGATCTTCGATGTGCCGCAGCTCGTCGCCTACGTCTCGCACTTCATGATGCTGGAGCCCGGCGACGTGATCACGACCGGCACCCCGCCGGGCGTCGGACTCGGCATGAAGCCGCCGCGCTACCTCAAGGCCGGGGACGAGATGGTGGTGCGCATCGATCGCCTCGGCGAGCAGCGCCAGCCGGTGATCGCCTTCGACGACTGGACCGCGAAGGTCTCGGCCGGCGAGCCGACGAACTGACGCTCTTCTCTTCCGGTGCTGACGCCGCGGTCGGTGACGATCCGCTATCGACTTCGTGAACGTCCTCTGCACAGAAGGCTCGACCTTTCGGAGGACGCCTTCACGTGAGCATCGGTCTGATCGCCCTCCTCGACGATGTCGCCGGGATCGCCAAGGTGGCCGCGGCCTCCCTCGACGACGTCGCCGGCCAGGCGGCCAAGGCCGGGGTGAAGGCCGCCGGCGTGGTGATCGACGACGCGGCGGTGACGCCGCGCTACGTCGTCGGCTTCGCCGCCGAGCGCGAGTTGCCGATCGTCGCCAAGATCGCGGTCGGCTCGCTGCGCAACAAGCTGCTGTTCCTGACGCCGGCCGCCCTGGCGCTCGGCGCCTTCGCGCCCTGGGCGATCACCCCGCTGCTCATGCTCGGCGGCGCCTACCTCTGCTACGAGGGGACCGAGAAGGTCTACGAGGCGCTGGTCCCCCATGCCGGCCACGCGCACGACGCCCAGCCCGACGCCGGCGGCGACGGCCGGGCGATGGAGGACCGCAAGGTCTCGAGCGCGATCAAGACCGACTTCATCTTGTCGGCCGAGATCATGGCGATCACGCTGGCCGCGCTCCCCGAGGGCGGCGTCGTCACCAAGGCTGCCGTGCTGGCGCTGGTGGCCGTCGGCATCACCGCCTTCGTCTACGGCGCGGTGGCGCTGATCGTGAAGGCGGACGACGCCGGCATGGCGATGGCCGCGAGCACGTCGAGATCCGCGTTCGGAAGTTTCGTCCGCGCCCTCGGGCGGGGCATCGTCAAGGGAATGCCGCCCTTCCTCGCGCTGCTGGCGATCGTCGGCACCGCGGCGATGATCTGGGTCGGCGGCGGCATCCTGGTCCACGGGCTCGAGACCTACGGCCTGCCGCAGGTCGCCCACGCCCTGCACGCGGCCTCCAGCGCCGTCGCCGGCGCGCTGCCGCCCGCCCTGTCGGGCTTCGTCGAATGGCTCGTCACGGCCGCCGGCTCCGGCGTCGTCGGCCTCGTCGTCGGCGGCCTGCTCATTCCGCTGACGAGTTTCGTGATCGCGCCGGCCTGGCACAGCCTGTCGCGCCTGCGCGGGGCCTCCGCCCGAGCCTGACGGCTTGATTTTCGTCCGCGGATTCGCCTCATGGGCGCATGATGCTGACGACCTCCGCCCCCGCCGCCCCTGCCATCCGCCACGATTGGACGGTCGAGGAGATCCGCGCGATCCACGACCTGCCGCTGCTCGACCTCGTGTTCCGGGCGGCTTCCGTGCATCGCGCCCACAATGATCCGGCCGACATCCAGCGGGCCTCGCTCCTCTCGATCAAGACCGGGGGCTGCCCGGAGGATTGCGCCTACTGCCCGCAATCGGCCCACCACAAGGGCACCGGCATGGCCAAGGAGCGCCTGATGCCGGTGGACGCGGTACTGCGCGAGGCGGCCGAGGCGAAGGCCGCCGGGGCGCACCGGTTCTGCATGGGCGCGGCCTGGCGCCAGCCGAAGGACGGGCCGGAATTCGACGCGGTGCTCGCCATGGTCCGCGGCGTGCGGGGCATGGGCATGGAGGCCTGCGTGACCCTGGGCATGCTGACGCCGTCGCAGGCCGGGCGCCTCGCCGAGGCGGGGCTCACCTCCTACAACCACAACCTCGACACCGGCCCGGACTTCTACGAGGACATCATCTCGACCCGGACCTACGCCGACCGCCTCCAGACCTTGGAGAACGTCCGCGAGGCCGGCATCGGCCTGTGCTGCGGCGGCATCGTCGGGATGGGCGAGGGCGTGACCGACCGGGCCGCGATGCTTCAGGTGCTGGCCAACCACGCGCCGCATCCCGAGAGCGTGCCGATCAACGCGCTGGTCGCCGTCGAGGGGACGCCGCTGGAGGACCGCCCGCCGGTCGACCCGCTCGACCTCGTGCGCATGTGCGCGACGGCGCGGATCGTGATGCCGAAGGCGCGGGTGCGCCTCAGCGCCGGCCGCAAGGGGCTGACCCGCGAGGCGCAGATCCTGTGCTTCCTCGCCGGCGCCAACTCGATCTTCTACGGCGAGCGCCTGCTGACCACCGCCAACAACGAGACCGATTCCGACGCCGCGCTCCTGCGCGACATCGGCATCACGGTCGCCGCGCCGATGATGGAAGCCGCCGAGTAGGGCTTAGGCCTTGGCGGCGTCGGGCAGGACGATCCGGAACCGGGTGCCTTCCGTTCCGGGATCGAGCGACAGCGTCCCGCCGTTCAGGCGCACCAGCTCGGAGGCGATGGCGAGGCCGAGCCCGGTCCCGCCCGAGCGCATCGAGCCCTGGAACGCCTCGAACAGGTGCTCCTTGGCCCGCGCCGGCAAGCCCGGCCCGTTGTCGCTCACCAGGATCGTCACCGCGTCCGCGCTTTCGCGTCCGGCCGCGATGCGCACCTCGGGCGCGGCCATGTCGGCCTCTGTGAAGTCGTGGGCCTGGACGGCGTTGCGCACCAGGTTTCCCACCGCCCGCCCGATCTGCTCCGAATCGGCGAACACGGTCAGATCGGGGGCGACCTCGGTGACGACCCGCACCCGGCCGTGGGCGGAGAGCGCCGCAAGGTCGGCGAGTTCGGCCATCACCGGAGCCAGCGCGAATTCGCGGCTCCGCGGCGTGCGCTCGGCGGCCCGCCCGTAGGCGAGCGTCGCCTCGCAGAAGCGGATCGCCCGGCCCAGGGTTGCCACGAGGCGCGGCGCGACCCGCTGCACCGTCGGGTCGGAGATGTCCTCCAGGCGGTCGCCGAGGAGCTGCGCCCCGGTGAGCAGGTTGCGCAGCTCGTGGTTGATCTTGGCGACCGAGAGCCCGAGCTCGGCGAGCCGCCGCTTCTGGCGGAGCTGGTCGGCCAGCGTCCGCTGCATCCGCGCCAGCGCGGTTTCGGCGAGCCCGATCTCGTCGCTGCGGCTCGTGGGCGCGATGACCCGGTCGGCGCCCTCCGGGTCGTCGGCGAAGGCGGTGATGTTGCGCGCCAGCCGCCGCACCGGCCGCACGATCAGGGTCTGCAGCACGAAGAAGACGAGGCCGGCGGCCGCCGTCGCGATGATGAGCGAGGACACCGCCAGACGGATCGCGAAGTCGACCACCGCCTGCTTCAGCGGCGCGTCGTCGAGGAGGATTTCGACGAGGTCGAAGCCCTCCCAGCCTTGGCCGACGACGCGGATCGGGTCGTCGACCGGTTCGGTGAGCGTCCGCCAGGCGCCGCGGATGGCGCACAGGATCGTCTGCTTGCGCAGGTCGACCGTGTCCGAGACCCGCTCCGGTACCGGGTCGATCGACAGGAGCTGGCGGGTGTCGCCGTCGCGGACCGCGATCGCGCGGGCGCCGACGCCGGCGAGCAGGCGCCGGGCGAGTTCGTCGGGCACCGGGTGCCCCTCGCTGGCGTCGAGGACGAGGGCGGCGACCTGCGCCGCGCTGATCCGGTCGGACAGCCAGGACAGGCGGTAGTTCGCCACCGCCGGCACGAAGATCAGGACCTCGATCGTGGCGACGAAGGCGACGGTGACGAGGAAGAGCCGGCCGGACAGGCCGAGGTGCCGAAGCCAGCGCGCCGATCGCGGCCGTGCCGCTGCTGGCGCCGCGGGCTCGATCGTCGGCGACTCGGTCGGTTGCGTGTCAGAGCGTGCGACCACTGCTATCCCGGCCCCGGAAAGCGCGGCGACCCCGTGCCCCTTCGCGAACGTCCCGACGCCGCCCGCATCCCCGCCGGGACGGCGGCATCGACAAGCCTCGTAGCGCGCGCGCCTGCGAAGCGTCGAGGGGGCATCGCCAGCGGGACCGGCGCCGGCGCGCGTTTTCAGTACGCAAACGCGAGGGTCGGCGCGGGTCTCCCGGTCATTGCGCGCCGCGCCGGACGAAGCGCCGGCGTAGGACGATCGAGAGCAGCGCGAACAATCCGAGGCCGCCGAGGCCGACCACCATGCGCGGCGTGACCAGGGCGCGGAAGCTCAAGGCGTTCTCGCAATCGGTGCCGCCGGCCGAGAGGCATGCCACCTTCGCGTCCGCATGCGCGGCGACCACGTCCTCGATGCCGGCGCCGGTGGCCGCGTAGACGAAGGCTCCCGGCAGCAGGCCGCAGGCGGTCGCCAGCACGAAGGTGCGCATCGCGACGCCGAACGCGGCCGGGGCGAGGTTGGTCATCCAGAACGGGAACAGCGGCAGCAGCCGAAGGAACACGACGTAGCCGAAGGCGTCGTCGCGGAAGCCCTCGGCCAGCGCACCGAGCCGCGGCCCGGCCACCCGCCGCAGCAGGTCCGAGGCCGGCCCGCGGCCGATGGAGAACACGATCGCCGCGCCTGTGGTGGCAGCGCAGACCGCGACGAGAGCGCCGGCGACGATGCCGAACAGGAAGCCGCAGACCATCGTCAGGATCAGCGTCGCCGGCACCGAGACGACGACGGCGGCGACGTAGACCAGGTAGGCGAGCACCATTGCGCGCGGACGGTCGGCCTCGACGAAGGTGCGCAGCCATTGCCGCGACTCGAGCAGCCGGTCTAGGCTCAGGAGCTGCGACGCGCCCGAGACCAGCACCGCGATCGAGAGCGCGATTAGCAGGGCGAGCGGCAGCCAGCGCCACAGCCGGCGCCGGGCTGAGGGCGGAGGACCGGGCGGCGTCGCGCCGTCCGCGGTCACGCGGGCTTTCGCATCCGCAGGATCTTGAAGAACCCGCCCGGGAAGGTCGGCGCGACGCCGATGAACTCGACGCCGTTGCGCCGCGCCCAGGCCTCGATCCGCGTCGACTTGAAGTCCGACGACCAGCCGATCTTGGTGCAGAGCGGCGCGACGATCTCCTCGACCTTGGCCACCGGCCCCTCGGTCTGCCCGAAATGGTTGGCGAGCACGATGCCGCCACCGGGCCGGACCACCCGCAGGAACTCGGACAACGCCGCCTCCGGGTCGGGCACCAGCGTGATCAGGAACTGCGCCACCACCGCGTCGAAGGAGGCGTCGGCGTAGCCGAGGCGGCACACATCCATCACCTGCAGGCCCTTCACGTGGGCGAGGCCGCGGCGCTGCACCTTGCGGCGTGCCCGCTTCAGCATGTCCTCGGAGAGGTCCACGCCGCAGACGAAGCTGGTGCGCGGGTAGTAGCCGAGCGACAAGCCGGTGCCGACGCCGGCCTCGAGGATCCGCGGGCCGCTCTCGGCGGCGGCGGCCACCGCGGCGCGGGCGGCCGGCTCGGTGAGCTTGTCGTAGACCACGTCGTAGACCGGCGCCCAGCGGGCATAGGCCTTGCGCATCAGGGCGGTGCTCGGCCCGGCCTCCGGCTCGCTCAGCATTCAGGTTCTCTCGTGATTTTCGAGGGGATGATCGGTTCGGGCCGCGGCGGATCGGGCGGCTCTTATCAGGCAGCTCTTGTATCAGGCGGCTTTCGCGGCGTCCGCCGAGGCGGCGGCCACCCGCCGGATCGTACCGCCGCCAAGGACCTGCGCACGCGGGGACTCGTCGGCGTAGATCGCGCAGGCCTGCCCCGGCGAGACCCCATCCTCGGGGACGGCCAGGACGACCTCGGCGGTGTCGGTCGCGGGGTCGTAGTCGAGCCGGGCGGGGCGGGGCTCGCGGGTCGAGCGGACCCGCACCGCGACGGCCATGTCGGCGACGGGGCCCGGAGCGCAGAGCCAGTTCACGTCCGTCAGCCGGATGCGGTGCGTCGCCAGCGCCGCCCGCGGGCCGACCACCACGCGGGCGGTGTCGGGCTCCAGGCGGACCACGTAGAGCGGCTCGGGCGAGGCCAGGCGCAGGCCCCGGCGCTGGCCGACGGTGTAGTGGATGATGCCCTCGTGACGCCCGAGGGCGTGGCCGTCGAGGTCGACGATCTCGCCGGGGCGCGCGGCATCGGGGCGGAGCCGCGCGATCACGTCGGCGTAGCGGCCCTGCGGCACGAAGCAGATGTCCTGGCTGTCGGGCTTCTCGGAGACGACGAGCTCGAGCTCGCGCGCCAGCCGCCGGGTCTCGTCCTTCGGCAACTCGCCGAGGGGGAAGCGCAGGAAGTCGAGCTGACTCTGCGTGGTGGCGTAGAGGAAGTAGCTCTGGTCGCGCGCCGGATCGAGGGCGCGATAGAGCGCGCGACGACCGCCCTCCCCCGGCAGCGCCCGGCTCGCGACGTAATGGCCGGTGGCGAGGCAGTCGGCGTCGAGGTCGCGCGCGGTGGCGAGCAGGTCGCGGAACTTGATCGAGCGGTTGCACTCGACGCAGGGGATCGGCGTCTCGCCGGCGAGGTAGCTCTCGGCGAACCGGTCGATCACCGCGTCGCGGAAGCGGTCCTCGTAGTCGAGGACGTAGTGCGGGATGCCGATGCGTTCGGCGACGCGCCGGGCGTCGTGAATGTCCTGGCCGGCGCAGCAGGCGCCCTTGCGATGCGTCGCAGCGCCGTGATCGTAGAGCTGCAGGGTGATGCCGACGACGTCGTAGCCCTGGCGCTTCAGCAGCCCGGCCACGACGGAGGAATCGACGCCGCCGGACATGGCGACGACGACGCGCGTCTCGTGCGGAGGCTTGGCAAGGTCGAGGGAATTCATGGCGCCGGGTCTGACGGCGGCGCGGGCCTTCTTAAGGTCCCGCCGCCCAGGGCTGTCTATAGTGTGTGTCGCCCGGCGTTTCCAGGGCGCGGCCCGCTCCGCGGGCGCCTTGAGCCGGCAAGTCCTGCCGGGCACACGGCAGCAACCGCCCTCGCCCACCGCGCGAACTGCTCGATCGGTCTCAGAAAAATCAAACTTATCAGTGCCTTGAACAATTTCCGGCGCTGGCCTGCCGTTTGCTCCTATCGGTGGAGGAGGCCGGGCATGGCAGTTGGGACGATGGATTTCGTGGATGCGACCGCGTGGGCCTCCGCCCGCACGGCGACGCGCGACACGACGGATGCGGCGGCGGCCCGCGCCCGCTTCGGCCGCGACCTCGACGCGGCGACCGCCAGG
>NZ_VRUT01000041.1:0-32266 GCF_008039465.1 Methylobacterium sp. WL120
ACGTCGGCCGGGGGCGCGGGGGCGAGCAGGCGGTCGAACAGCGAGCGGGCGCGAACGGGCTTGATCAGGTAGGTGTCGAAGCCGGCCGCACCCGGCGCGCCGAATTCGCGCCGGTCGAACGGCGAGAGCAGGACGAGGCTGCAGCGCACCCCGCAGGCCCGGGCCTGGTCGGCCAGCCGCCGAACCGCGTCGTCGCCGAGCGCCCGGTCGGCGATCACCGCGTCGAAGCCGACGCCGGCCAGCGCGTCGAGCCCGTCCTTGAGGTTGGGCATCACCACGGCCGCCGCGCCGGAGCGGGCGAGGTTGCGCGCCAGGAACGGCGCCTGGAACGGCGAGTCGGCGACGATCAGCACCTTGCGCGCCGCCAGCACCGGACGCGGCACGGGGGCGGGCTGGTCGTCGGCTTCCGGCAGCGGCAGCACCACGCGGAAGGTCGAGCCGCGGCCGAGCTTCGATTCCACCTCGATCCGGCCGCCCATCCGCAGGACGAGGCGGCGGGTGATGGCCAGCCCGAGGCCGGTGCCCTCGTGGCTGCGGCTGGCGCTGCCGTCGCCCTGCTCGAACTCCTCGAACAGCGAGCCGATGCGGTCCTCGGCGATGCCCGGCCCGGTGTCGGCGACCGTGAGCAGGATCGCGCCGTCGGCTCGCGCCACGCCGACGCCGACGCCGACGCCGCCGGATTGGGTGAACTTCACCGCGTTGCCGACGAGGTTGACCAGGATCTGCCGCACCCGGTCGCCGTCGCCGACCACCAGGGCCGGCACGTCCTCGGCCACGTCGAGGGCGATCTCGATGCCCTTGTCCTGCGCGCGCGGCGCCAGCAGCTCGACCACGGACTCGGCGGTGGTCGCGACGTCGAACGGTTCGGCGGCGATATCGATGCGGCCCGCCTCGATGCGCGAGAAATCGAGGATGCCGTCGATCAGCGAAAGCAGCGCCTGCCCGCTGGTGCGGACCGCCTGGACGTAGGTGCGCTGCTCGGCGTCGAGGCCCGTATCGAGGACGAGCTCGGCCATGCCGAGGATGCCGTTGAGCGGCGTGCGGAACTCGTGGCTGACCGTGGCGAGGAAGCGCGACTTAGCGACGCTCGCGGATTCGGCGCGCGAGAGCGCCACGTCGAGGGCACGCGCCGACTCGACGCGCCCAGTCACGTCGCGGCCGGCGCGCAGCCATTGGATCGGCTCGCTCCCGCGGGCGATCGGCACCTCGACGAAGGCGAACCAGCGCGGCACGCCGTCGGGCGGCATCACCCGCACCTCGCTCCGGCGCACCCCGTCCGGGCCTGTCTCGGCGCCGGCAGCCTCGAGCACCTGGAGGTCGAGGGTCGCGCCGATCATCGCGAGCGGCGTCCGGTCGAAGAGCGCGGCGTAGCCTTCGTTGGCGAAGGTGATGCGCCCGGCCGCGTCGCGCTGGACGATCACGTCGGTGGTCGCCTCGACCAGGGCGCGGTAGCGGTCCTCGCTCTCGGAGACCTGCCAGATCCGGTCGTGAAGATGCTCGGTGTCGTCCTGGGCGCCCGCCCGCCCACGGCGCGCCCAGGCGAAGGCGACGCTTCCCACGGTGACGAGGAGCGCGAGCGCGACGACGAGGTCCCTGGGGTCCATGCGGATCTCCCCCGGCGTGACGCACCCGGGCAGGGTAGACCATCGCAGGCGAGGCTGAACGATCGGTTGGGAAAGGCGCTTAATCGGAGGTTGCGACGCGCACGCCTCCCGATGGCGCGTTCCCTCGCCGCAAGCGGTCACCCGCCGCGGGTCACCAACTCTGCGGAAAATCCGCGCCCAGGCTGGTCTCGCGCCAGGCTTCGATCTCGGCGAGCCGCGCCTTCAGCTTCGCGGTGACCGCGTCGTAGCCCCAGGCGCCGAGGACGAGGTGGCGCGGGGGATTGTCGATCTCCGCGACGCGGATCATCGCCTCCGCCGCGCGGACCGGGTCGCCGGCCTGGGTGCCGCTCTTCTCCGAGGTGGCGGTCAGCCGCGCGCCTGCGGTCTCGGCGTAGTCGGGGATCGTGCTCGGGGTCTGCTTCAGCGAGCGTCCGGCCCAGTCGGTGCGGAACGGACCGGGTTCGATGCAGGTGACCTTGATGCCGAGGGGCGCGGTCTCGGCGGCGAGCGCGTCCGACCAGCCCTCGACCGCATGCTTGCTCGCCGAATAATAGCCCGAGGCGGGAAAGCCGATGAAGCCTGCCACCGAGGTGACGTTGAGGATGCGGCCGCCGCGTTGCGCCCGCATGCCGGACAGCACCGCGCGGGTCAGCGCGAACAGGCCGAACACGTTGGCGTCGAACTGCGCGCGAATCTCGGCCTCGACGCCCTCCTCGACCGAGGCCTGGTAGCCGTAGCCGGCATTGTTCACGAGCACGTCGACGCGGCCGAACGCGGCGTGGGCCGCCGCGACCGCGGCTTCGACCTGGGCTTGGTCGGTCACGTCGAGGGCGAGCGCCAGGGCGCGGTCGCCGGCGGCCTCGGCGAGGTCCGCGACGCGGCCGACGTCGCGGGCCGTCACCACCGCGCTCCAGCCGCGGGCGAGCACGGCGCGGGCGAGGTCGCGGCCGAAGCCGGTGGAGCAGCCGGTGATGAACCAGACGGGGGTGGTCGCGGAGGCCATGCGGATCGTCCCGTGCGCCCCGGCGGCCGGGGCGATGCGTGAGGGAAACGCGCATCCGGCCCAGGGCCGGGACGCGCGGCGTCCTCACGGAGATAGGACGCAGCGACGCCCCGGCGACGGGCTGGGCCGTCGCCGGGGCGGGGATCGTGCTGGGCTGCGCTGCGGCAGGCCCGTCGAGATCACTGGACGGCGTAGCGGGCGTGGCCCTCGATGGTGCCGGCATGGTGCTGCACCGGCACCTGGGCCTGGCCGACGAAGTAGGCCTCGACCATCTCGCGCACGACCTCGGCGAGGTCGTCGGCGCGGGCGAGGTCGAGCTGCAGGTCGCTGCCGACCGACCGGCCGAGGCTCGCCGCGCAATGGGTCTTGGCCACGAGCTTCTCGGCGTAGAGCTGGCCGATGCCGGAGACCGAGATCAGGTTGCGGCCGCCGAGCTCCGGGCCGTACTTGATGACGATGCGCTGCTCGGGCTGCGAGGTGCCGCTGAGGACCGCGCGCAGGGTGACGAAGTCCTCCTTGTCGATCGCGCAGTCGAGGCCGGCGATGCGGCCGTGGACGTTGTCGCGCTCGTCCAGCACCTCGGACATCAGGGTCAGGACGCCGAGCACCGGCTGCAGCGCGCGCACGCCCTCGGCGAGCAGCCGGCTGCGGAAGCCGTTCTCGCGCGCCTCGGAGGCTTCGAGGCTGGCATGGAAGCGATTCTTGATCTCTGACGGGTTGGTCATGGCGTGTCCTCGGATTCGACTGTCGATCTTTGGCGACCGTGATTCGAGACCTAGGGGTTTTCTTGATTTGCCACAATAGTGTGCAAAGTATTCCCGCCTGCCTGCACAATGGGCGGCTGGCGCGTGGATGATCATGCCTCTTTCCGGTGCAGACGCTCTGCCCGTCCTCGCGCGCACGAGGACGGGTCGTGAAACCGCTTCCGCTTCACGGGCCGGCGCCGATGGTGTAGGCGCGGCATCGATCCTTCGCCGCGCTCCCCTTCGCGACGCGCGGCACACGTCTCGATACCAGGAACGGACAGGCACCATGGCCGCCCGCATCGACGCCACCTTCGCCCGCTGCCGCGCGGAAGGCCGCGCCGCCCTCGTGACCTACGTGATGGCGGGCGACCCCGACCCCGAAACCTCGCTGAAGGTGCTGCAGGCGTTGCCGGCGTCGGGCGCCGACATCGTCGAGTTCGGCCTGCCCTTCACCGACCCGATGGCCGACGGCCCGGCGATCCAGGCGGCGGGCCTGCGGGCGCTGAAGGCCGGCCAGGGCGTCGCGAAGACGCTCGACCTCGTGCGCCGGTTCCGTGCGGGCAACGCCGACACGCCGGTGATCCTGATGGGCTACTTCAACCCGATCCACACCTACGGCGTCGAACGCTTCCTCGACGACGCGTCGGCGGCCGGCATCGACGGGCTGATCGTGGTCGACCTGCCGCCCGAGGAGGACGACGAGCTCTGCCTCCCGGCGCTGGCCAAGGGCCTCGCCTTCATCCGGCTGGCGACGCCGACCACCGACGAGCGGCGCCTGCCGGCCGTCCTCGCGAACACCGCCGGCTTCGTCTACTACGTCTCGATCAACGGCATCACCGGCACGGCGACGCCGGATTTCGGCGCCGTCGGCACCGCGGTCGGTCGCATCCGCCGCCACACGGCGCTGCCGGTGGTGGTGGGTTTCGGCGTGAAGACGGGCGCGCACGCCGCGGCGATCGCCAAGGGCGCGGACGGCGTCGTCGTCGGCTCGGCGCTGGTCGACGCGCTGCACCGGACGCTGGACGGCGCGGGCGCGGCCACCGGCGGCAGCGTCGAGGCGGTCTCGGCGCTGGTGCGCGAGCTCGCGGCCGGGGTGCGCTCGGCCTCCGCCCGCGCCGCCTGACGCGGGCGGCGCTGGTCAAACGGGGCGACGGCCCCGATATGCAGGGCTCACGCTGAGCAAGGCCGATCGACGATCTCGGTCTGATCGAACCGGACGGGCGCTACATGATGGTCGAACCGATGAACTGGATCTCGGAGGTCGTGCGCCCCAAGATCAAGACCCTGTTCAAGCGCGAGACGCCCGAGAACCTTTGGGTGAAATGCCCGGATACCGGGCAGATGGTGTTCCACAAGGAGGTGGAGGGGAACCACTGGGTCATCCCCGGCTCCGAGCACCACCTGAAGATGAGCGCCAGCGCGCGCCTGAAGATGATGTTCGACGAGGGCACCTGGATCGACGTGCCGCTGCCCGAGGTCGCCGTCGACCCGCTCAAGTTCCGCGACGAGAAGCGCTACGCCGACCGCCTCAAGGAGGCGCGCACCAAGACCGGCATGCAGGACGCGTTCAAGGTCGGGTTCGGCCGGGTCGGCGGGCAGCCGATGACGCTGGCCTGCCAGGATTTCGCGTTCATGGGCGGGTCGCTCGGGATGGCGGCCGGCGAGGCCTTCATCCGCGGCGCCGAGACGGCCTTGGAGAAGCGCACGCCCTACGTGATGTTCGCGGCCTCCGGCGGCGCGCGGATGCAGGAGGGCATCCTCTCGCTGATGCAGATGCCGCGGACCACCGTGGCGATCCGGCGCCTGCGCGCGGCCCGCCTCCCCTACGTCGTCGTGCTCACCAACCCGACGACCGGCGGCGTCACCGCCTCCTACGCGATGCTCGGCGACGTGCACCTGGCCGAGCCCGGCGCGCTGATCTGCTTCGCCGGCCCGCGGGTGATCGAGCAGACGATCCGGGAGAAGCTGCCGGACGGCTTCCAGCGCGCCGAGTACCTGCTGGAGCACGGCATGCTCGACCAGGTCGTCCACCGCCACGCGCTGAAGGACACCATCGTTCGGATCTGCGGCCTCCTGATGAACGTCGGGCCGGCCTCGATGCCGGCGTCCGCGCCGTCCGCGCCGATCCTCGAACCCGCCTGACGCGGCGCGCGCCCATGGATTCCTCCGACGCGCTGATGGCGCGATTCCTGGCCCTGCATCCGCGCACGATCGACCTGTCGCTCGGCCGCATCCAGAGCCTGCTCGCCCGCCTGAACCATCCCGAGCGCCGGCTGCCGCCGGTGATCCACGTGGCCGGCACCAACGGCAAGGGCTCGACCATCGCCTTCATGCGGGCGATCCTCGAAGCCGGGGGCTTGGCCGCGCACGTCTACACCTCGCCCCACCTCGTGCGCTTCCACGAGCGGATCCGGCTGGGCGGCATCGGCGGCGGCCACTACGTGCCCGAGGACCGGCTCGCCGAGGCCTTCGCCCGCTGCGAGGCGGCCAACGCCGGCGACCCGATCACGGTGTTCGAGATCACCACCGCGGCCGCGCTCCTGCTGTTCTCCGAGGCGCCGGCCGACGTGCTGCTGCTCGAGGTGGGGCTGGGCGGCCGCGTCGACGCGACCAATGTGATCGACACGGTCGCCGCCGCCGTCGTCACGCCGATCGGCCGGGACCACGCCGAGTATCTCGGCGACACCGTCGAGCTGGTCGCCAACGAGAAGGCCGGCATCTTCAAGCGCGGCTGCCCGGCGGTGATCGCCGCGCAGGACTACGCCGAGGCCGACGCGGTCCTGTGCCGCCGCGCGGAAGCCGTGGGCGCAACGCCGGTCTGGGTCGGCAACCAGGACTTCTCGGTCCACGAAGAGAGTGGCCGCCTCGTCTACCAGGACGAGACCGACCTGTTCGACCTGCCGCGCCCGAAGCTCGTCGGCCGCCACCAGTTCACCAACGCCGCCACCGCCATCGCGGGCCTGCGGGCGGCGGGCTTCGGCGACATCGGCGTCGCCGCGGTGGAGGCGGGCCTGCGCAACGTCGACTGGCCCGGCCGGATGCAGCGTCTCGCCCGCGGCCGACTCGCGGCCCTGGTGCCGGCCGGCTCCGAGCTTTGGCTCGATGGCGGCCACAACATCGACGGCGGCCGCATCCTCGCCACCGCTCTCGCCGACCTCGGCGAGCGCAGCGACGTGCCGCTGGTGCTCGTGGTCGGCCTGCTCGGCACCAAGGACGCCGAGGGGTTCCTGCGCCACTTCGTCGGGCTGGCGCGCGCGCTGATCGCGGTGCCGATCGCCGGGCAGATGGCGGCGCGGCCGGCCGAGGAGGTCGCCGAGATCGCCCAGCAGGTCGGCCTGAGCGCGCGCGTCTCGCCGAGCATCGAGGCCGCCCTTACGGCGGTCGCCGACATCGCCTTCGAGCGGCCGCCGCGCATCCTGATCTGCGGCTCGCTCTACCTCGCCGGCGCCGTCCTGACCGCCAACGGCACGCCGCCGACCTGACGCCCGACGGGCCCGGCGGGGTGCGGGCTAGAGCCTGCCGCACGCGAGGTCCGGTCGGCCCGCCATTGCAGAGCTGCCGCATCTGTGGCGCCGATGTTACATCTTGGCTGTGGGAAATCCCGTATTCTCAGCATCGATCGGGCAACATGCTGGGGATCAAGAGAACATGAACAAGCTTCTGACGTCATTGGCCGCCTTCACGGCCCTCACCGCCGCCGCCTCGGCCGCCGACCTGCCGCGTCGCGCTCCGCCGCCGGTCTTCACGCCCGTCCCGGTGTTCACCTGGACCGGCTTCTACTTCGGTGTGAACGCCGGCTACGGCTTCAACGCCGGCAACACCACCGCCCCGACCGTCGTCGGCGTCTCGCCGGGTAACGCGATCTTCGCCGGCCCCGCCGTCGGCGGTGTGCCCGCTGGCAACCGCGCTGGCGTCCTCGCCTTCGGCAACAACAGCGGCAACGACGGCTTCACCGGCGGTGGCCAGGTTGGCTACAACTACCAGTTCACCCCGGGTTCGGGTGTCGTGATCGGCATCGAGGCCGACGCCCAGTACGTCGACTTCGGGCAGAACCGGAACCGCTTCTCGTCCGCCACGGTCGCCGGCGGCGGCATCCTGCCGGGCACCCTCGTGTTCAACCCGTCGGGCCTTTCCAGCCTCGACTACTTCGGCACCGTGCGCGGTCGCCTCGGCTACGCCTTCGACAAGGCCCTGTTCTACGCCACCGGCGGTTTCGCCTACGGCTCGGGCGGCGGTCGTGACTTCGGCCTGCCGAATCGTTCGACCGACTCGTTCCAGACCGGTTACGCGGTCGGCGGCGGCGTCGAGTACGCGCTCCCCACCGACTCGTTCCTGAACTTCTTCCGTTCGTCGGCCGTGACCCTCAAGGTCGAAGGCCTGTACGTGAACCTGAACCAGGGCAACCGCAACAACGGCATCTTCGCCGTCAACTCGGCCGGTACGCCGGTCGGCGTCGGCAGCCCGGGCGTCACGCTCGTGTCGGGCGGCAACGTCCGTCGCGACACCGAGTTCGCCGTCGTCCGCGCCGGCCTGAACTACAAGTTCGGCTCCTACTAGGATCCGACCTCCGACCCACGGGCCGTCCAGAGCCCGGGGTCGACTCGAACCATTCGAATTGGGTTTCGAAACGGAGAAAGCCCGGCCTCACGGCCGGGCTTTCTTTTTGCGCGTGAAGCGATGCGCACGAAAAAGCCCGCCTCCTCGAGGAGGCGGGCCTGTTCGGCCGCCGCGCGCGTCAGGCGCTCGCGGTTTGCGCGCTGATCCAGCGGGACAGGTCGCCCTTCGGCGCCGCGCCGACCTTCTGGTCGACCCGCTCGCCGTTCTTGAACAGCAGCAGCGTCGGGATCGAGCGGATCCCGTACTGTGAGGCGATGCCGGGATTCTCATCCACGTTCACCTTCGCGATCTTCACGCGGCCCTGCATGTCGGAGGCGATCTCCTCGAGCGCCGGACCGATCTGCCGGCAGGGACCGCACCACTCCGCCCAGAAATCCACGACCACGGGCTCGACGGACTTGAGGACGTCCTGCTCGAAGCTCGCGTCGGTCACTTTCACCGTCGCCATCGGAAAATACCCTTCTCGAAAGGCCGCCCGGGCGCCTGCAACAGGCAGCCCGCCGACCGGTGCCATGAGACTTGGCGACCGGGCGTCCTGCGGTCAAGGCGGCGGACGGGGCCGCATGCCGGCTGCCCACCCGGTTCATGACGAATCGCACACGAAGCGCCGTGCGACGGGGGCCGGGTCCCCGCGCGCTCGCTTTGGTGGAGGCCCTGCCCCATGTGAGTCGGAACGCCCGGGCGACGGTCCGTGTCCGCCGCCCGGGCGTTTGGACCCGATCCAGGAGGATTCTCGACGGTGATAGGATTTTTGCAGGTGCCGCGCTTCCGTTCCCTCACGCTCGCCACCGTGGCGGCGGTCGCGCTCGCACCGGTCGCATTCGGCGAGGAGAGCACCACCCCGCGGCCGTCGCGCATCGAGGGCGATGCCTTCAGCGTGCCCGCGGCCAAGACCGCCGGCGACGCGCCCGCCGAGACTGCCGCGCCGAACACCGCCTACAAGCCGCTGCTGCCGAACCAGACCCGCGCCCCGAAACCCGCCGAGGCCGTGAAGGTGGACGTCGCCACGGTGGCCAAGGGCCTCGCGAGCCCGTGGGCGATGGAGTTCCTGCCGGACGGCCGGATGATCGTCACCGAGAAGGCGGGCAAGATTCGAATTGTGGGCAAGGACGGTACCGTCGGCTCGGCCATCTCCGGCGTGCCGAAGGTCGACGCCCGCGGCCAGGGCGGCCTGCTCGATATCGTGCTCGGGCCGACCTTCGCCACCGACGGGCAGGTGTTCTTCAGCTTCAGCGAGCCCCGCGGCAAGGGCAACGGCACGACCGTGGCGAAGGCCAAGCTCCTCCAGGACGGCAAGGGCGGGGGCAGGCTCGACGACGTGAAGGTCGTGTTCCGGCAGATGCCGACCTACGACGGCGACAAGCACTTCGGCTCGCGCCTCGTCTTCGCGCCCGACGGCATGCTGTTCGTCACGGTGGGCGAGCGCTCCGACAAGGCGACGCGCGGGCAGGCGCAGGACCTGTCGAGCGGCCTCGGCAAGGTCTTCCGCATCGACGCCGAGGGCCAAGCCCCCAAGGACAACCCGTTCTACGGCAGCGACAAGGCCAAGCCCGAGATCTGGTCCTACGGCCACCGCAACGTCCAGGCCGCGGCCCTCGACGGGCAGGGCCGGCTCTGGACCGTGGAGCACGGCCCCCGCGGCGGCGACGAGCTGAACCGGCCGCGCCCCGGCCTCAACTACGGCTGGCCGGTGGCGACCTACGGCATCGAGTATTCCGGCGAGCCGCTCGGCGAGGGCGTGACCCAGGCCGCCGGCACGGTGCAGCCAGTCTACTACTGGGACCCGGTGATCGGCCCCTCCGGCATGGCGCTCTACACCGGCACGCTCTTCCCCGCCTGGAAGGACGACTTCCTCGTCGGCGGCCTCGTCAGCGAGGGGATCGTGGTGCTGAAGCGCGACGGCGACAAGGTCGTCACCGAGGAGCGCGTGCCCCTCGACGCCCGCATCCGCGACGTCCGCGTCGGACCGGACGGCGCGGTCTACGCCGTCACCGACGGCGCGGACGGCCGCATCCTGAAGCTGACCCCCAGGGCCGACGCCGGCTGATCGGGGCATCGCTTACCGAACGCACGCGACGCGTTCGGGCGCCCGTTGGTGTTCCTTCCACGTGCTGCCAGAGACCGTATTCACACAGCTCGCCGCGCATCCCGAGGGAGGCGCGGGTTCCCCTCTCCCCGCGGGCGGGGAGAGGCCCGGCTGCACCCCGTCGTGCAGCCGGGGAACGGCGGCGAAGCCGAAGCGACGGTGAGGGGGAGTATGCGGAAGAGCCTCCTCCGGCGTCGCCCCCTCACCGTCGGCCTCCGCCTCGCTTTGCCGACGACGAGGTCGGCAATGCCCTCTCCCCGCAGGCGGGGCGAGGGGATGCGCGCAGAGCGGATCGACAACAGCGGCGATGTGTGAATTCGGTAGGTTTGCCGGGAAGGGACAGCACCACAACTTCGCAGCAGCCGACGAACGTGCGTCGCTACCGCCGCCGCTCCCCATTCACGTAGATCGCCGCGCCAAGCATCATCGCGGCGAGGGTGAACCAGGTCAGCGCATAGACGAGGTGGTTGTTGTGGAAGGCCACCACCGTCAGGCCGCCGACGGGGAGGCCGCCCTCCGGCCCAGAATCCGCATCGATGAAGTACGGCGCCACGTCGGACAGCCCGCGGGCTGACGCAATCGCCGCGACGTCGCGCGAGTACCAGCGATTCTCGGGCGGCGCGTTGCTCCGGAGGAACGCGCCGCCGGGTTCGGTCAGCCGCAGCAACCCGGTGACCACGACCTCGCCCTCGGGCCGGCGCCAGCCAGCCGGGTCGCGGTGGTCGGACGGGACGAAGCCGCGGTTCACTAGGACCGTGAAGCCCTCGGAGACCAGCGGGGTCAGCACCCAGAACCCGCCGCCGAGCGCCGTCACAGCCTGGACCAGCGTCGTGGATTCGTGGCGGAAGCGGCCCGACACCCGCACGTGCCGGTATGCGTCGGACACCTCGGTGACCGAGGGCCAGGCTGCGGGCCCCGGGGCAGGCGTCGGCGCCGCGCTCACCCGCGCCTCGACGCGCGCAATGAGGTCGAGTTTCCAGGTCCGGCGCTCGACCTGCCAGATCCCGAGGGCGACGAGCCCCGCGACCGCCAGCGCGCTCGCAAGGTTGAACGCCGCCCGGCCGAGGCGGATCGTCCTCAGGGCTTGTGGTGCATCAGGTCGTGCGGGGAGGCCGGCATCATGTTGTTGTTCAGGTGATACATCACCCAGATCGAGCCGGTCAGCGTGATCACGACGAGGGTCAGCGTGAAGATCAGGGCGAGGATGGTCCATCCCCCTTCCGACTTCGTGTTCATATGCAGGAAGTAGATCATGTGGACCACGATCTGCACCACCGCGAAGGCCATGATGATCAAGGTGGTGTGCACGGCGTTGCCGAGCACGTCGCTCATCACCAGCCAGAACGGGATCGCGGTGAGGATCACCGAGAGCACGAAACCGGTCATGTAGCTGCGGAACGACCCGTGCGCGCCGGTCCCGGGACCATGCGCGTCGTGGCCGTGGCCGTGCGGCTCGGCGTGGGTGCCCGCCCCCGTCGCTAGACTCACTGCAGCACTCCCATCAGGTACACGAAGGTGAACACGCCGATCCAGACCACGTCGAGGAAGTGCCAGAACATCGACAGGCACATCAGCCGGCGCTTGTTCTCGACGATCAGCCCCTTCTGGGCGGTCTGCACCATCAGCACGATCAGCCAGACGATACCGAGCGACACGTGCAGGCCGTGGGTGCCGACGAGGGCGAAGAACGAGGACAGGAAGGCCGAGCGCTGCGGCGTCGCGCCCTCGTGGATCAGGTGGGCGAACTCGTAGAGCTCGATGCCGATGAAGCAAGCGCCGAACAGGCCGGTGATGGCCAGCCAGAGCTGCATCGTCTTGAGGTTGTCCTTCTCCATCTCCAGCATTGCGAAGCCGTAGGTGATGGAGGACAGGAGCAGCATCGAGGTGTTGAGCGCCACCAGCGGCAGCTCGAACAGGTCTCGCGGCGAAGGCCCGGCCGCGTAGTTGCGGCCGAGCACCCCGTAGGTGGCGAACAGCACCGCGAAGATGAGGCAATCGCTCATCAGGTACATCCAGAAGCCGAGCATGGTGCTCGACTCGTGGGCGTGGTCCTCCTCGAGGTAGAAGGCCGGTGCCTCGGCGCCCGGCGGGGCGGTGTCGGTGTGCATCATCGGCTCAGGCCCGCCCCGCTATCACGCTCGTACGCTGTCCTTCGGCCCGCACCACGTCGGCGGCGGGGATGTAGAAGTCGCGGTTGTAGTTGAAGGTGTGGATCACGGTGACCAGGAACATCGTCGCGAAGGTCGCCGCGGCGAGCCACCAGATGTACCAGATCATCGCGAACGAGAAGCCGATCGAGACCACGCCGAGGATCACGCCGGTGGCGGTGTTCTTCGGCATGTGGATCGCCCGGTAGCCCTCCACCGGCCGTGCGTAGCCGCGCTTCTTCATGTCGGACCACGCGTCGAGGTCGTGGATCACCGGGGTGAAGGCGAAGTTGTAGTCCGGCGGCGGCGAGGCGGTGGACCATTCGAGGGTCCGGCCGTTCCACGGGTCGCCGGTGAGGTCGCGCAGCGCCTCGCGGTTTCGGATCGAGACCACGAACTGCACGATCATCGACAGGATGCCGAGCAGGATCAGCACCGCGCCGAAGGCGGCGACGACGAACCAGATCTGAAGAGACGGGTCGTCGAAGTGGTTGGCGCGGCGCGTCACGCCCATCAGGCCGAGCACGTAGAGCGGCATGAAGGCGAAGTAGAAGCCCACCGTCCAGAACCAGAACGACATCTTCCCCCAGAACGGGTCGAGCTTGAACCCGAAGGCCTTCGGGAACCAGTAGGTCACGCCGGCGAACATCCCGAACAGCACGCCGCCGATGATCACGTTGTGGAAGTGCGCGATCAGGAACAGCGAGTTGTGCAGCACGAAGTCGGCCGGGGGCACGGCGAGCAGCACGCCGGTCATGCCGCCGATGGTGAAGGTGACCATGAAGCTCACGGTCCACATCATCGGCAGCTCGAACCGGATGCGGCCGCGATACATCGTGAACAGCCAGTTGAAGATCTTCGCACCCGTCGGGATCGAGATGATCATCGTCGTGATGCCGAAGAACGAGTTCACGTCGGCGCCCGAGCCCATCGTGAAGAAGTGGTGCAGCCAGACCAGGTACGACAGGATGGTGATGACCACCGTGGCGTAGACCATCGAGGCGTAGCCGAACAGGCGCTTGCCGGAGAAGGTCGAGGTGACCTCCGAGAAGATGCCGAAGGCCGGCAGGATGAGGATGTAGACCTCCGGGTGGCCCCAGATCCAGATGAGGTTGAAGTACATCATCGGGTTGCCGCCGAGGTCGTTCGTGAAGAAGTGCGTGCCGACGTAGCGGTCCATCGACAGCAGGGCGAGGACGGCGGTGAGGATCGGGAAGGCCGCCGTGATCAGCACGTTGGTGCAGAGCGAAGTCCAGACGAAGATCGGAAGCTTCATCATGGTCATGCCCGGCGCGCGCATCTTCACGATGGTCGCGATCAGGTTGATGCCCGACAGCAGCGTGCCGATGCCGGCGATCTGCAGCGCCCAGATGTAGTAGTCGACGCCGACGCCCGGGCTCATGTCCGCGCCCGAGAGCGGCGGGTAGGCGAGCCACCCGGTGCGGGCGAACTCGCCGACGAACAGCGAGGCCATGACCGTCATGGCGCCCGAGACCGTCATCCAGAACGAGAAGTTGTTGAGGAACGGGAAGGCCACGTCGCGGGCGCCGATCTGCAGCGGCACGACGTAGTTCATCAGGCCGGTGACGAACGGCATCGCCACGAAGAAGATCATGATCACGCCGTGCGCCGTGAAGATCTGGTCGTAGTGGTGCGGCGGCAGGTAGCCCTCGTTGGCGCCGAACGCCACCGCCTGCTGGGCGCGCATCATGAGCGCGTCGGTGAAGCCGCGGAGCAGCATCACGAAGGCCAGCACGATGTACATCACGCCGATCTTCTTGTGGTCGACCGAGGTCAGCCAGTCCCGCCACAGCGGGCCCCAGAAGCGGTAGTAGGTGATCGCGCCGAGGACGACGAGGCCGCCGAGCGCCACCATGGCGAAGGTCACCTGCAGAATCGGCTCGTGGTAGGGGATGTCTTCCAGGGAGAGCCGTCCGAAGACGAGCTTCTGGAGATCCGGATTGGAGAACATGGGTTCGATCCGTTGAGGGTGGTGCGGCGGCGAGGCGCCGGTCCTACTTGTTGTTGAGCTGCGACGGGGCGATCGAGTCCCGCTCCGGCGCCGGCATCTGGTTCTCGGGTTTCGTTCCGTTTTCGTGGACGTGCGGGTTGTTGCCGTCCGGCTTCATGCCCTGCGGCTGCTCCTGGCCGTGCGGGGTGCGGCCGGAGGCCGGGGCGGTGGAGCCCGGCGCCTCGTCGCCCTGCTCGATGTGGCGGTTGTCGTAGCGCAGGCGCTCGCGGTTCTCGGTGGAATCCTTGCCGGCGCCGCCCTTGGCGTCGATCGTCATCATCTCGCTCATGCACATTTTGCCCGGCACGGCGCACATGTTGAGGATCGTGTCGAACAGCCCGTCGGCGACGGACTTGTAGTACTTGACCGGCTCGGCCTCGCTCGGCTTCTCGAGCTTGAGGTAGTCCTCGCGGCTGAGCTCGCTTCCTTGCGCCTTCGCCTTGGCGATCCAGGCGTCGAAGCCGGCATCGTCGAGGCCGTGGAACTTGAACGTCATCCGCGAAAAGCCGGTGCCGCTGTAGTGCGAGGACAAGCCGGCATACTCACCCGGCTTGTTGATGACCGCGTGGAGCTGCGTCTGCATGCCAGGCATCGCGTAGATCATGCCGGCCAGCGCCGGGACGTAGAAGGCGTTCATCACCGAGGAGGCGGTGATCTTGAAGTCGATCGGCCGGTCGACGGGGGCGGCGAGCTCGTTGACGGTGGCGATCCCGTATTCGGGATAGAAGAACAGCCACTTCCAATCGAGCGCGACGACCTCGACGGTGAGCGGCTTCACGCCGGCCGCCACGGGACGGGTGGCGTCGATGCGCCGGAGCGCTCGGAACGGGTCGAGGGTATGGGTGCTGATCCAGGTGAGCGCGCCGAGCGCGATGATGATGAGAAGCGGCGCGGTCCAGATGACCACCTCGAGCTGGGTCGAGTGGTGCCAGTCCGGATCGTAGGGGGCGGACTCGTTGGTCGCCCGGTAGCGCCAGGCGAAGAGCAGGGTCAGCGCGATCACCGGAAGCACGATCAGCAGCATCAGCCCGACCGAGGCGAGGACGAGGTTGCGCTGCTGCAGGGCGACGTCGCCCGAGGGCTGCATCACCACGAGGTTGCAGCCGGCGAGCAGCCCGGAGAGCGAGACCGCGCAGATGCCGCGCAGAAGCCGGGCGGCGGTGCGGGCCGGAGGACGGGGACGTGAGGCGGAACGTGCCACGGTGATCAACTCGGTTTGCCTGGCCGGCGGGCCCGGGGGCCGTTCGGCGCGATCATGCATCGGGACGGGGTGAGGGACGACGCGGGCGTCCCGACTACATCTGCCGCATCTCGGAACGGTCGAGGGTCAGGGCAAGGAGCGATGCCGCCGCACCCGAGAGCAGGTAGAGGCCGACCATCCACAGCCCGTAGCGGGACGAGAGCCAGAGGACGACCAGCGGAGCGAAGCCTGCGCCGAACAGCCACGCCAGATCCGAGGTCAACGCCGCGCCGGTGTAGCGGTAGCGCGCGCCGAGGCGCGCCGTCACCGCGCCGGCGGTCTGCCCGTAGGCGAGGCCCATCAGCATGAAGCCGACCGTGACGTACATGGTCTGGCCGATGGCGCTGTCGCCGAACACCAGCGGCGCGACGATGCTGCCCAACGCGAAGGCGGCGATCAGGCCGGAGCTGAGCAGCAGCGCGTTGCGGCGGCCGATCTGGTCGGCGATCAGCCCGGAGGCCGCGACCGCGCCGGCGCAGACGATGGCGCCCGAGCATTGCACGATCAGGAACTCGCCGGGCGAGCGGTCGGTGAACAGGGTCAGCCAGCTGATCGGGAAGATCGTGACGAGGTGGAACAGCGCGAAGGCGGCGAGCGGCACGAAGGCGCCGATCCAAACGTCGAGGGCGTGATGGCGCACCACCTCGGACACCGGCACCGGCTCGAGCTTGCCCTTCTCCATCAGGCGGACGAACTCGTCGGTGGCGACCAGACGCAGGCGGGCGAACAGGGCCACGACGTTGATGGTGAAGGCGCAGTAGAACGGGAAGCGCCAGCCCCAATCGAGGAAGTCGGCGGAGTCGAGGTTCACGAGGAAGAACGAGAACAGGGCGCTGGCGACGATGAAGCCGAGCGGCGCGCCGAGCTGGGGAATCATCGCGAACCAGCCGCGGCGCTCGCGCGGGGCGTTCAGCGCCAGCAACGAGGCGAGGCCGTCCCAGGCGCCGCCGAGCGCGAGGCCCTGGAGGATGCGCAGGCCGGCGAGCAGCCAGATCGAGGCGTAGCCGATGCTGGCGTAGCTCGGCAGGAAGCTCACCGCCGCGGTGGCGCCGCCGAGCATGAACAGGGCGATCGTCAGCTTCACGCCGCGCCCGTGCCGCCGGTCGACGGCCATGAAGATCACCGAGCCGATCGGCCGGGCGACGAAGGCCAGCGCGAACACCGCGAAGGAGTACAGCGTCGCGGTGAGCGCATCCGGCTCGAACGAGAAGAACACCTTCGGGAACACCAGCACCGAGGCGATGCCGTAGACGAAGAAGTCGAAGTATTCCGAGGCCCGGCCGATCACGACGCCGGCGGCGATCTCGCCCGGGGCGACCTTGTGGTCGGTGGAGACCAGATGCGCGTCGCGCTCCAGGGGGGTGGAGTTTGCCAGGGCGGGCTCAGGAATCATGTCGGACAGCCGGCTTGCTCGATGAGGCGACGGTGACGCGGTGCGGCGATTCACGGGGCGTGCGTGCCACGGCCGGGGAGCGGTAAGTACCCGCTCAGGGCCGTCGGCGACACCGCCGCGTAGTCGCAGCGCCGATCAGAGGCTTTCGAGGCTGATAGCGCAAGCGTGCGCGACGGTCCCCCATGAATCCGGCATGTCCCTGCCGTTCCGAGCGCATGCCCCGGCGCGGGGAAATGCCGGGTGAAGTCGCGCGAGCGGACGTCTCAGTTCGCGTTTCGAGGAACGTCGACCGTGAGCATCGGCAGGAGGATCGAGCCGGCGGAGGCGTCCGCGAAGGGCGGGCGCAGGAAGCGGGGGCTCGCAGCAGGCGGGCTTGCCAGCAGGGCGAAGGCGGCGACGCTCAGGGCGAAGCCGAACGCCAGCAGCGACGTCTCGAGGCTGTGGTAGATTGCGTCCATCGCCCGAACTCCCACCGCGCATGCGGTGCGGAATGATCGCGCGGCCGGGTTAAGCGAGCGGTAACGTCCGCCCGCTCGCGAGGCGGCGCAAGGACCGGGCGGGGCGGGCCGCCCGTCCCGTCAGGCGCTGCCGGCGGCCTCCATCCGGGCGAGGTCGGGCGCGCGCGGCTGCAGAATGGCGGCGGCCAGATGCGCTTCGAGCACGATCAGGTCGCCGTCCGGGTCGGGCACCCAGCCGCAGGCGCAGGTCGTGCCCGCCCCGTGCGCCGCCGCGATCTGCCCGTAGAGCGCGCCGACGGTCCGCGAGGCGGCTTCGAGGGCGGCCATCACCGGCAGGCCCTGCCCGTCGAGGGCCTGCCAGAACGCGCGCGCCAGCGCCTGCTCGATCGCCGCCTGCCCGCGGGTCTCGTCGCAGCGGCAGCTTTGGGATTCCGGGATCATGCGCGGGCTCCGGTGCGGCGGACCCGCTGCGGCGCCGACGCGACGCGGTCGATCAGGTCCGGCAGGCGGTGCAGGCGCAGGCCGAGGCAGGAGCCGTCCCACCAAGCTACCGTCACGCAGGTATCGATCAGGTCCATCACCCGTCTCATTCCGGCCTCCAGCATCCGTGCATTCGCCGATGCCGCCGCCTGACTGCAGACGACCCGACACCGTCGAGAGACCGTGTAGCAGGGTCGCAAATCGATTATCAAGCGATCCATCAAATATTGTAAACGTTGTAATTCCAGTCTTCAGCCGTCGATCTCCAAGTTTATATTTGAAATCATTCCACAGTGGACGCCTGCCATCACGCTCCGACGGCCACGAGCACCGCGCCGGCGGCGATCAGCGCGACGCCGAGCCAGTTCAGCGGGCTCAGCGTCTCGCCGAGCAGGGTCGCGCCGAAGAGTGCGACCAGGACGACGCTGAGCTTGTCGATCGGCGCGACGCGGGCAGCGTCGCCGAGGGACAGGGCGCGGAAGTAGCAAAGCCACGAAGCACCGGTGGCGAGGCCCGACAAGACGAGGAAGACCGCGCTCCGCCCCGGGATCCGGGCCAAGTCGGCGGCCTGGCCGGTGACGACCACGATGGCCGCGGTGAGCGCCAGGATCACCACCGTGCGGACGAGGGTCGCGACATCCGAGGGCACGCCCGCGACGCCGACCTTGGCCAGGATCGCGGTAAGCGCGGCGAAGGCCGCCGAGAGCAGGGCCCAGAAGCGCCAAGACTGGATCGATGACTGGATCAGCGTCGCCATCACGAGGGCCGGCCCGTCAGAGGATCGCGCGCATCAGCAGCAGGCCGGCGAACAAGCCTGCGAGGCCGAGCGCCACCGAGCCGACGATGTAGACCGCCGCCGCGGCGGCCTCGCCCCGCTCCAGCAGGAGCACGGCTTCCAGGGTATACGAGGAGAAGGTGGTGAAGCCGCCGAGCACGCCGGTGGCGATGAACAACCGCAACGGCTGCCCGCCGCCGCGCAGGGCGAACCACCCGGTGAACAACCCCATCAGCACCGAGCCGACGACGTTGATCGCCATGGTGCCGTAGGGGAAATCCGAGCCGAGCCGCAGAGAGGCCGCGCTGACGCCGTAGCGCGCGACGCCGCCGAGGCCGGCGCCGAGGAAGACGAGGAGGAGGTTCATTCTGTTGGCGATCCCGGGCAGGCGTGCACCCGAGCGCTAACGTCTGGCACCGCGTCTGTCATCGGGCAGCCGGCATGCAAGAAGCCGGCAAGCACGACGAACGCCGCCGGCCCCATCACGGTCCGGCGGCGTGCAAGCGAGGTTCCAGGTTCAAATGCGCAAGTGTGGGGCGCTTTATGCCAGCACCTTGTCGATGGTGATCGGCAGGTGGCGGATGCGCTTTCCGGTGGCGTGGAACACCGCGTTGGCCACCGCCGCGGCGGTGCCGACGATGCCGATTTCGCCGAGGCCCTTCACCCCGAGCGGGTTGGCCTTGTCCTCCTCGTCCACGAAGATCACGTCGATGTCGTAGATGTCGGCGTTGGCCGGCACGTGATACTCGCCGAGGTTATGGTTCATGAACCGGCCGAGGCGGTGGTCCATCATCGATTCCTCGTGCAACGCCGAGCCGATGCCCATCACCACGCCGCCGAGGATCTGGCTGCGCGCGGTCTTGGGATTGAGGATCTTGCCGGCCGCCACCGCCGAGACGACGCGGGTGAGGCGGATCTGGCCGAGCTCCTCGTCGACTCGGACCTCCACGAAGACGGCCGAGTGGGTGTAGGCCTCGTACTGGCTGGCGAAATCCTTGTCGGGACCGGCGGATTCGGTCGCCTCCACTGTCTCGACGCCGGCGGCCTTCAGCACGTCGACCAGGGCGACGCTGCGGCTATCGTCGCCCGCCACCGCGATGCGCCCGTTCGCGAAGGCGACGCGGTCGAAATCGACGTTGGCGAGCGGCGAGCCCTCCATGGCGCGGGCGAGCTTGAACACCTGTTCGCCGACGTTGCGGCAGGCCTTCATCACCGCGGTGCCGGAGGAGGCCGCGGTCCACGAGCCGCCCGCGACCGGCGCCTCGGGGAGCCGCGTGTCACCGAGCTTGGTCGTCACGTCCTCCATCGGCAGGCCGAGGGTGTCGGCGGCGATCTGGGTGAGGATCGTGTAGGTGCCGGTGCCGATGTCGCCGGTGGAGTTGCCGACCTCGAGCTTGCCGTCCGCGCTCAGGATGGCGTGGGCGCTCGATTGCTGCATCATCGATTCCCACACGCCGGTGGCCATGCCCCAGCCGACGAGCTCGTGACCCTTGCGCATCGAGCGCGGCGCAGGCGTGCGCTTGGCCCAGCCGAAGCGTTCGGCGCCCTGCGTGAAGCAGGCCTTCAGCGCCTTCGAGCCGAACGGCTTGTCCTCGGAGGTCGCGTCGGCCTCGGAGAAGTTGCGCAGGCGCAATGCGATCGGGTCGAGGCCGGCCTCGTGCGCCAGCTCGTCCATCGCGGTCTCGATGGCGAAGACGCCGGTGACCGCGCCGGGCGCACGCATGTCGCCGGGCGAGGCCGTGTCGAGCTGGGCGATCTTGTACGTCAGCGCGACGTTGTCACACTTGTAGAGCACGCCCGACCAGTTGACGACGACCTCCTGGTAATCCTCGTAATGCGAGGTCACGCCGATCGCGTCGTGGCGCAGCGCCTGCAGCTGCCCGTCCTCGCCTGAGCCGAGCGACACGGTCTGGATCGCGTCTGGGCGGTAGGTGAACGACCACATCTGGTCGCGGGTCAGGACCACGCGCACCGAGCGCTCCAGGTCGCGGGCGGCCAGCATCGCCAGGAAGAGCTGGTATTGCGGGCGCAGGCCCGAGCCGAAGCCGCCGCCGAGATACGGGTTGAGAACCCGCACGTCGTCCTTCTTCAGGCCGAACACCGCCGCGAGGTAGTTGTGGCTGTTCGAGACGCCCTGGACCTTGTCGTAGACCGTGTACTTGCCGTCGCCCTCGTAGACGACGGTGGAGGCGTGGGGCTCCATCGGGTTGTGGTGCTCGACCGCGAGCCGGTACTCGTTCTGCAGCTTGATCGGCGCGGCGTCGTAGGCGGCGTCGGCGTCGCCCCAGGGCTTGGGCGGCGGCTTGATGCCGGCGCGCTTCTTCGGCGGGTCGTAGGCGAAGGCGCGGACGGCGTCGGCGGAGGTCTTGGGCTCCTCGGCCTCGTAGGCGACGATCACCAGGGTAGCCGCGTGCCGTGCGGTCTCGAAATCCTCGGCTACGACGAGGGCGACCGGCTGGCCGCTGAAGGCGATCTTGTCGTCGTAGAGCGCGCGGAACGGCGAGCCGGGGGGCGCCACCGCGTCCTGGTAATTGTAGTCGAGCCAGGCGGTGCGCGAGCGGTTCTCGTGCGTGAGCACCTTGATGACGCCGGGCACGGCTTCGGCGGCGGCGGTGTCGATCGCGCTGATGCGGCCGCGCGCGATCGCGCTCGACACCACGTAGCCGTGGGCGAGGTCGGCGGCGGTGAATTCGCCGGCGTACTTGGCCAGGCCCGTCACCTTGGCCGGTCCATCGACGCGGCTGCGGGGGGTGCCGACGAAGCTGTCGTGACCGGTGGAGCTGAAGGTCTGTGTCATGCGGCGATCCTTACTGGATGCGCTTGTCGGCGAGCGACTGCGGCGTGCCGGCGGCGGCCTGGGACAGGCCTCGCACGATCGCACGCCGCGCAAGCTCGACCTTGAACGCGTTCTCGGATTGGGGGCGGGCCTCGGCGACGACGAAGTCGGCGGCGGCCTGGAAGGTCTCGCGGGTGGCCGGCTTGCCGACGAGCAGCGCCTCGGCCTGCCGGTTGCGCCACGGCTTGTGCGCCACGCCGCCGAGCGCGAGGCGGGCGATCTTCACCGTGTCGCCGTCGAGTTCGAGCGCCGCCGCCACGGAGACGAGGGCGAAGGCGTAGGACAGCCGGTCGCGCAGCTTCAGGTAGGTGTAGTTCTTCGAGAGGTCCGCGGCGGGAAGGTCGACGGAGAGGACGATCTCGCCCGGCTTCAGAGTGTTGTCCTTGGCCGGGTCGTCGCCGGGCAGCCGGTGGAAGTCCGCGAACGCGATGCTGCGGTCGCCCTCCGGCCCCGTCACCTGCACCACCGCCTCCAGCGCCGCGAGCGCGACGCACATGTCGGACGGGTGGGTGGCGATGCAGGATTCGCTCGCCCCGAAGATCGCGTGGATGCGGGTCACGCCGCCGATCGCGGCGCAGCCGCTACCAGGCTCGCGCTTGTTGCAGGGGGTGGCCGTGTCGTAGAAATAGTAGCAGCGGGTGCGCTGGTTGAGGTTGCCGCCGGTGGTCGCAGCGTTGCGCAGCTGGCCCGAGGCCCCAGCCAGGATCGCGTCCGCCAGCAGCGGGTAGCGGCTCCTGACGCGGGCGTCGTAGGCGAGGTTCGCGTTCGTCACGAGAGCGCCGACCCGCAGCCCGCCGTCGTGCTCGGCGATGCCGCCGAGCGGCAGGCGAGTGATGTCGATCAGGCGGCCGGGGCGCGTCACGTCGTACTTCATCAGGTCGACGAGGTTGGTGCCGCCGGCGATGAACTGCGCGCCGGGTGCGCCGGCGAAGGCCTGCACGGCCTCCGCCACGGTGCCGGCGCGAACGTAATCGAAGCGGTTCATCGGGCGGCTCCCAAGTCTTGAGCTGCACCGTCCTGCGCCATCACATCCTCGATCGCGTCGACGATGTTGGTGTAGGCGCCGCAGCGACAGATGTTTCCGCTCATCGCCTCGCGGATCTCGTCGCGCGAATGCGCGTGACCCTCGTTCATCATGCCGACCGACGAGCAGAGCTGGCCCGGCGTGCAGTAGCCACACTGGAAGGCGTCGTGCTCGACGAAGGCCGCCTGGATCGGGTGCAGGCCGTTGGTGCCGGCGCCGCCGTTCGACAGGCCGGCTAGGCCCTCGACGGTGGTGACCTCGGCGCCGTCCTTCATCACCGCCAGGGCGAGGCAGGAATTCACGCGGACGCCGTCCACCAGCACCGTGCAGGCGCCGCACTGGCCGTGGTCGCAGCCCTTCTTGGTGCCGGTGAGGTCGAGGGTCTCGCGCAGCAGGTCGAGCAGGGTGGTCCAGGGAGCGACCTGGAGTTCGCGGTGCTGCCCGTTGATGGTCAGGCTGATGCCGACCCGGGTGTCCGCGGCGACCGGCGAACCGCTTTCGATGAGCATGAGGCGTTCCAAGAGAAAAGGTTTTTCGCGAAAGGGCGAACAGGTCGGAGCGAACACGGCGCGCAAGGCGTGCATCCGGCCTCGCCGCACGGATCGTCCGTTGCACTCGATAACGGTTCCAATCTGCCGCCGTTCCAATCCGTAGTCGTCGCCGCGTCGGGCGTCGCGTTGCGGGCGAAGCGGTTTCCGTTTGCGCACGCCTCGGCTAACCCTGGGCCGGACCGCCGAACCGCCTCAGGAGCCCCGATGGCCGCCCTCGATTCCGTCCTCAACGACATCGACAAGGATCTCGACAACGCCCTGGAGCGCCTGTTCGCCTTCCTCAGGATTCCCTCGATCTCGACCGATCAGGCCTATGCCCCCCATTGCCGCGAGGCGGCGGCCTGGCTCGCCGCGGACCTGACGGCGCTCGGGTTCGAGACCTCGGTGGAGGAGACCTCGCTCCACCCCGTCGTGCTGGCGCATAAGCCGAAGCCCGGGGCGCCGCACGTGCTGTTCTACGGGCATTACGACGTGCAGCCGGTGGACCCGCTGGACCTGTGGGAGACGCCGCCGTTCGAGCCGCGGATCGCCACCGACGCGAAGGGCGAGAAGACAATCGTCGCCCGCGGCGCTTCCGACGACAAGGGCCAGGTGATGACCTTCGTCGAGGCCTGCCGGGCGCATCTCGCGATGAACGCCGAGCTACCTTGCGCGGTCACGATCCTGATCGAGGGCGCCGAGGAGAACGGCTCGCAGGGGCTGCCGGAATGGGTGGCGCGGAACAAGGATCGGCTCGCCGCCGACGTCGTGCTGGTGTGCGACACGTCGATGTGGAACCCGACGACGCCGGCGATCACCTCGTCCCTGCGCGGGCTCGCCTATTTCGAGGTCGAGGTGACCTGCGCCGACCGCGACCTGCATTCGGGCTTCTTCGGCGGCGCCGCGCGCAACCCGATCCACGTGCTGTCGCGCATCCTCGCCGACCTGCACGACGATGACGGAAAGGTGACGCTGCCTGGCTTCTACGACGGCGTGCGCGAGCGGCCGCCCGAGGTGCTGGAGCAGTGGCGCGGCCTCGACTTCACGCCCGAAACGTTCCTCGGCCCCATCGGCCTGTCGGAGCCGGCCGGCGAGCGCGGGCGTCTGCTGATCGAATTGGTGCAGTCGCGGCCGGCTTGCGACGTCAACGGCATCATCGGCGGCTATACCGGCGAGGGCACCAAGACGGTGATCGCGGGCAAGGCCAGCGCCAAGGTCTCGTTCCGCCTCGTGGACGACCAGGACCCGCAGAAGCTCGCCGAGACCTTCGAGGCCTTCGTGCGCGCACGCATCCCCGCCGACTGCTCGGTGAACGTGATCTGCTACAAGGGCTCGCGCGCCATCAGCCTGCCCTTCGACATGCCGGAGCTGGAGACCGCCCGCGCCGCGCTCCAGGACGAGTGGGGCGTGCCCGCGGTGACGGTGGGCGCGGGCGGCTCGATCCCGATCGTCGGCGACTTCAAGCGCCTCCTCGACCGCAACACCCTGCTGATCGGCTTCGGACTCGACGACGACCGCATCCACTCGCCGAACGAGAAGTACGACCTGCGGAGCTTCCACAAGGGCACGCGCTCGTGGGCGCGCATCCTGTCGGCTTTGGGGGCACGGCGGGGGCACTGAGCGGCGGCTTTCCCTCCCCCTTCCGCTGGGGCAGGCGGTGCGGTGCGAGACGGCTCGCGGGAACCGAGGCGTGCTTCTGCGCCTTCCCTGACCGCGCGACGGCAACCCGGCCGGTCGCCCGTCCCGGGAGCCTCATGCCGCATCGACGCACGATCCTGGCGGGCGGCCTCGGCCTGCTCGCCGCCTCGAGGGCGCGGGCGGCGGGCGCGGTGGTGCGGGTGGACGATCCGCGGCTCGACGCGCTGATCGACCCGTCCGCACAACTGCGGACGCTGTTCGACGACGGGCGCTGGTGCGAGGGTCCGTGCTGGGCGCCCGGTCTCGGCGGGCTGGTGTTCAGCGACACCAAGGCCAACCGCATCCGCGTGCTCGCGGAGGACGGGTCGGCGAAGACCCTGTTCGACCCGTCCGAGAACGGCAACGGCAACGCGCTGGACGCGCAAGGGCGCCTGATCACCTGCGAGCACCGCACCCGGCGTGTGGTGCGGCGCGAGGCGGACGGGACCAAGACCGTGCTGGCGGACGCGTTCGGCGGCAAGAGGCTGAACTCCCCCAACGACGCGGTGGTCGCCACCGACGGCGCGGTGTGGTTCACCGATCCCGTCTTCGGCATCACCCAGCCCGAAGAGGGCATCCTGGCCGAGCCCGAGCAGGCCGCGCGGCGCGTCTACCGCGTCACCGCGCCGGGCTCGTCGGCGGCCCGCGTCGAGGCGATGACCGACGCCCTCGACCAGCCGAACGGCCTCGCCTTCGCGCCGGACGGGCGCACCCTCTACGTCAGCGAATCCGGGGCGTCGCTCAACCCAGAGGGGGGTCGCGCGGTGATGGCCTTCGCGGTCGGTCCGGACGGTCGGCTCGGACCGCCCCGGACCTTCGCGGCGATCGAAGCCGGCGTACCCGACGGCCTCAAGGTCGACGCCGGTGGCCGGGTCTACGCCGCCTGCGGCGACGGCATCCGCATCTTCGCACCCGACGGCACGGCGCTCGGGCGGATCGCCACGCCGACGGCTGCCGCGAACCTCGCCTTCGGCGGATCGGACGGGCGCCGGCTGTTCGTCGCCGCCGGCCACGCCATCCTCGCCATCGACCTGCGCGTCGCGCCCCGCGGCTGAAACGGTAAGCTCCATGTCCTTCGCCCGACTGTCTCTCGCCCGGCGCCACCTCCTCGCCGGCGGCCTCGCCGCCCTCGCCCTGCCCGCGGTCGCGGCCGAGGGCGGCTCGCCCGCGCCAGGCGGGACCGCGGTCGCGAGCCGGACGGCGGCTCCGATGGAGCTGGCGCTCGCCGCGAACGCGCCCTCGACCCCGACCGGGCTGGCGATCTCGCACAAGGGCCGCGTCTTCGTGATGATGCCGCGCTTCACCGGCAAGGAGCCGATCACGGTGGGCGAGGTGTCGCCGGACGGCTCGGTGAAGGCCTATCCCGACCAGGCGACCAACACCCCCGACGCGGGGCGGCCGCAGGCGACGTTCTTCCACGTGCCGAACGGCGTCTTCGCCCCCGACGACAGCCTGTGGCTGCTCGATTCGGGCCTGCCCGAGGGCAAGGGCGCGCCGGTGCCGGGCGGGGCCAAGCTCGTCCAGATGGACCTCGCCACGAACCGGATCGTCCGCATGATCCCGCTCGAGGCCGGCGTCACGCCGACCTCGTCGCTGAACGACCTGCGCGTCGAGGTCCGAGCCGGGCGCCAGCGCGCCTACATCACCGACCAGGGCCAGGGCGAGGACGGGGCGATCCTCGCGGTCGACCTCGCCACCGGACAGGTGGCGCGGCGGCTCTCCGAGCATGCCAGCACCAAGTCGCAGAAGGGCGTGGTGAAGTTCGTCGAGGAGCGCCCGGTGATGCAGACCAAGGGCGACGGCCCGCCGCAGCATCCGAAGGGCGGCGCCAACGGCATCGCGCTGAGCCCCGACGGCACGCGCCTGTACTACGCGCCGCTGATGGCGCGGCGGCTGTATTCCGTGGAGACCGCGGACCTCCTCGATCCCAAGGTCACGGATGCCGAGGTGGCGGCGACCGTGAAGGACCTCGGCGAGAAGGGGATGACCGGCGGCCTGACCACCGACTCGAAGGACCGGGTCTACCTCAGCCTGCAGGAGCACAACGCCGTCGGCCGGCGCGACCCCGACGGCACGATCACGGTGATCGCCTCGGATCCGCGCCTGATCTGGGCGGACACGTTCTGGATCACCGCCGACCGCTGGCTCTACATCTCGGGCGCGCAGGTGAACCGCCGCCCCGAGTTCAACCACGGCAAGGACCTGCAGCAACCGCCCTACGCGATCCTGCGGATGCGGATCGACGCCGACCCGGTCGACGGATTGTCTCAGTGACGACCTCGGCTCAGTAGCGGCGGCCGGCGCGGGCGGCGTCCACGCTCAGCGGGCCGGGGCCGGCGAAGACGAGGTACAGGAAGACGAAGCAGAACAGGATCGCGGCGTCGCCCCCGTTGACCGCCGGGAACGGCGATTTCGGCGCGTGGACGAGGAAGTAGCCCACCGCCATCTGGCCTGAGAGCAGGAACGCGACGGGCCGGGTGAACAGGCCGAGGATGATCAGCGCGCCGCCGACCAGTTCGAGCAGGCCCGCGGCGCCCGCGAGGGAGAGCAGCTCGGGCGCGGGCATCGCGCGGGGCGGCAGGCCAAACAGCTTCTGCGTGCCGTGCTGGAGGAAGACGAGGCCGGTCACCGCCCGCAGCAGCGACAAGGCGAGGGGGGCGTAGCCGTTCAGGCGCGCGACGAGCGAGTTCATGAGCGGACGTGTCTCCGAGGCCGGGGGAGACACCATCGCGAAGAATTCGGCGCCGCTGTCAAGCTTGGGGCTTCGGCGAACTGTGCTGCCGTCGGGCGCGTCTCGACCGCTTCATGAAATCCCAACCGATGCGTGTCACACTTTCCTTCCGACCGGACGCGCCGGGCTAGGGACTTGCAGGGAACGCCGTCCTCGGCCTCCGATCCGGTGCTCCGCCGGGACGCCTCAACCCGTGCGAAGGGCCAATGCCATGACATCGGGTCCCCTCACGCGCATCCCGCCGAATGGACGGACGGCCCCCGACACGGCGGCGGAGTCGCGCCCCCCGGTGGTTCCCAAGCGTCGCCGGACCGGTCACAACGGGCCGATCGCGCCGCCGGCCTCCACGGGCCGGGGCGCTCCGCCGAGTCCCGAGGTCCCATCCGTGCCCCTGCCCCGCGTCGTCGCGTTCTCGGCGAGCATCAACCGGCCCTCGCGCACCCGCACCCTCGTCGAGGCGATCGCCGCGGAACTCGGCCGCCATCGCCGCATCGACCTGACCGTGATCGACCTGATCGACGCCGGGCCGGGCCTCGGTGCGCTCACCCGCGACGACCTCTCGGAGTCGGCGGAGGCGCTGGTCGCGGCGATCGAGGGGGCCGACGCGCTGATCGTCGGGACGCCGGTCTACAAGGGCGCCTATTCCGGCCTGTTCAAGCACGTGTTCGACTTCGTCGGCGCGGAGGCGCTCGTCGGCCTGCCGGTGGCGCTCGCCGCCACCGGCGGCGGCCTGCGCCATGCGCTGGTGGTGGAGCACTCGCTCCGTCCGCTGTTCGGGTTCTTCTCCGCGCACATCGCGCCGACCTCGGTCTATGCCGGCGGCGACGAGATCGCGGACGGGGTCGTCGCCGACGCGACGGTGGCCGCGCGCATCGAAGCGGCCGGCCGCGAGCTCGACGCCCTGCTCGCCGTGTCGCGCGGGGCCGACCGGGCCAAGGCGCCGGCGGCGTGACCCTCAGGCCTTGACCTTCAAGCCTTGTCGAGCGACCCGGCGATCGCGCTGATCACCCGCGGATCGGTCGGCTCGACCTGCGTCGCGAAGGCGGCGGCCAGGGTGCCGTCGCGGGCCACGAGGTACTTGTGGAAGTTCCAGCGCGGCGTCTCGCCGGGCTTCTCGAGCGCCGCCCACTGGTAGAATGGGTGCGCGCCCGGCATCTTCACCCGCGTCTTGGCCGTGAGCGGGAAGGTGACGCCGTGGTTCTTGCGGGCGGCCTCGGCGATGGCGACCCCGTCCAGCGGCTCCTGGTTGCCGAAATCGGGCGACGGCACGCCGAGCACCGTCAGACCGCGCTCCTGGAAGCGGGTCCACAGGGTCTGCAGCCCGGCGAGCTGGCCGGCATAGCCGCAGGCGGTTGCGGTGTTGACCACCAGGATCGGTCGCCCGGCATAGGCCGAGAGCGGCATCGCGCCCCCTTCCGGCCCGTCGAAAGCGAAGGCGGTGGCACGCATCCCGGCATCCAGGGCTTGGGCGCGGCCGGCGGTGGCGGCGCCGACGGCCGCACCGAGGAGGGCGAGGGCGTCGCGGCGGTGAAGGATCATGGGCTTGCGGCCTCCGGAACGGTGGCAGATCACGTCAGCCACCACATGGCGCAGGCGGCCGAGAGGTCCAGGGCGGCCGATCGCGCGATTTCGCGAGCCGGCGCACCGTCGGCACCGGTGGAACCTTCTGATGCGGCGGGCCTTTTGCGGGGGAACCTTGACTGTCGACTTCGGGCCGGATCGGGCGCGGGGCGACGATGGAAAGACGAGACGCGATGCGCAGCCTGATTGCCGGAACGGTCCTCCTCACCCTGGGCACGACCGCCCTGGGAACGAGCCTCGCGCTCGCGCAGACGCCGGCCCCGACCGCGCCCGCACCGGGCACCCAGGCGGTGCCGCCGGAGAAGCCGGCCACGATCTCGCCGGACGCGCCCAAGCCTGACGTGGTGAAGCCTGACGTGGTGAAGCCCGACGCCTCCAGCTCCGACACGACCAAGTCCGACACGGTGAAGCCCGACACGGTGAAGCCGGACGCGTCGGCCGCGCCGTTGAAGCCGGTCGAGCCGGTGCCGGGGCAGCCCGCGACCTTCACGAACGACCTGCGGCCGACCTTCGTCGCGCAGTCGCCCGACGACATGGTCAGCTCGAAGCTCGTCGGCCAGAGCATCATCAACGGCGCCAACGAGACCATCGGCGAGATCGCCGACGTGGTGATCGGCTTCGACGGCAAGGTGAAGGCCTGGGTCGTCGGCGTCGGCGGCTTCCTCGGGATCGGCACCAAGTACGTGGCGGTCGATCCCAGCGCGCTTCACCTCCAGCGCATCGACGGCAAGGCGCTGCGGGCCGTGATCAACACCGACAAGGACCAGCTCCGCGCGGCGCCGGAATACATCTACCTCGGCAAGGAGAAGCCGAAGGACGACGCCACCAAGGCCGACGGGGCCAAGTGATCGCGACCCTGTAGGGCGGCCTTACGGCTCGATCCGGCGGAGCACGAAGGCGACGCCGGTTTCGGGGTCGCGCCGCCAGGTGCCGTCGCCGGCGGGCACGAGGTTCACCACGTGCCCGCGCTTGGCCACCAGGGTCATCCGGCCCTGGCCGGTGCGCCACGTCGCCGGGTCGAACACCTCGATCCCGGTGTCGCGGCAATTCGGAAGCAGGTGCACCGGCGCGCCGGGACCGCCGCCGAGATCGAGGCGACAGACGTCGCGGTTGAGCAGCCGGTCGAGGGCGTAGATCCCGGCCTGCGCGCCAATGCCGGGCCCGGGCGCGGCCGCCGGGGTCGGCACCGGCTCCGGCGCGGCGGCGGACGGTGCGAGCGCGGGCGGCGTGACCGCGACCGGCGCCGGATCGAGGAGGCTCGGCGTACCCATCGCCGCGATTTCCAGCGGAACCAGGCTGTAGCTCTCGCCCGACGCGGCCGTGGCGACGTAGCTGCGCTGGTCGGGGCGCTTGGCGAAGGCCAGCACCGGGCGGACGTTCCTGTCGACGAGGCGGACGACGCCGTCGGCGAAGAGCCAGCCGGCGACCGTTCCCACCACCGGCACCGCCCGCCGACAGCCGGCAGGAAACCGCACCACCTGCCCGGCCTCGCCGGATTCCGAACTCAGCGTCATCACGCAGCGCCGGTTGGTGCCGTCGCGCGACAAGTCCCAGGTGCCGGGCACGCCGCCGCGCGCCTCGGGGAGGGTCGTCGCGAAGGGCGCGGGCGAGTCGGCCGCGGGCGGCTCCTGCGCGCGGGCGGCGCCGGCCAGAGCGAGCCAAGCCCCGGCAGCGAACCGTAGGCCGGCGACGGAGTGGGCCGTGCTCATGCGCGGGCGCCCGAAACCGGCCAAGGCGTCTCCGCCACCGGCGTCAGCGGGCCGCGGCCCTCGAACCACGAGACCAGGTTGTCGACGACAAGCCGCCCCATGCCGGCGCGGGTGTCGTGGGTACCCGACCCGACATGCGGCAGCAGCACCACCCGGTCGAGGGCGACGAGCCGCTCTGGCACGTGCGGCTCGGCAGCGAAGACGTCGAGGCCGGCGCCGTGGATCGTGCCGGCCTCAAGCGCTGCGACCAGCGCCGCCTCGTCCACCACGCTGCCGCGGGCGACGTTGACGAGGATGCCCTCCGGCCCGAGCGCCGCGAGCACCGCGGCGTCGACGAGGCCGTCCGTGCCGGCGCCACCCGGCGCCACCACCATGAGCACGTGGACGGCTTGCGCCAGCCCGACCAGGGTCGGATGGTAGGCGTAGGGGGCGTCGGCTTGCGGCCGCCGTCCGTGATAGGCGATCTCGACGCCGAAGCCTTCGAGTCTGCGGGCGATCGCCCGCCCGATCCGCCCGAGCCCGAGGATGCCGACCCGGCGCCCGCGCAGCGATGCGGTGAGCGGGAACGGCGCCGCCGGCCACCGCCCGGTGCGCAGGTAGCGGTCCGCCTGCGGGATCCGGCGGATCGTGGCGAGCAGGAGGCCGACCGCCAGGTCCGCGACCTCGTCGGTGAGCACGTCCGGCGTGTTGGTGACGACGACGCCGCGCCGCGCGGCCTCGGCGGCGTCGATCGTGTCGTAGCCGACCCCGAAGTTGGCGACGATCTCCAGGTTGGGAAGCCGGTCGAGCAGCGCGCCGTCCACCACCGCCTGGGCGTTGACCGCGAGCCCGCGGACGCGCGGGCCGACCTCGGCGAGGAACGCGTCGCGGTCGTTCGCGGTGTCGAGCCGGTGCAGGGCGAAGGTGGGCGTCAGGGCCTCCGCCACGCTCGGGTGCATCGGCTTCAGCATGAGGAGTTCGGGCGGATGCAGGGTCAAAGGTCGGCTCCGGGCGCGGGGCGCGGCTGGTGTCCGTCGCATGGACGGGAGGGAGCTGACGATCCTGCGCGCATCGGCATCGTCGCTATCCGATCCAGTCGATGGTGATGGGAGCGTCGATGTTCAGGACGCCGTGGACCGGGCATGCGTGGGCGGCCGCTTCCAGCCGGGCGCGTTGCCCGTCGTCGAAGGCGCCGGGCACCTGGAGGTCGACCGACAACCGGGCGATGCGTCGCGGGGCGTCGGCCATCTCCTTCGTGACGGTCGCCGTCGCATGGCCGATCTCCAGGCCCATCGTGTGCGCGGCCACACCCATCATGCTCAGAATGCAACTGCCGAGGGACACCGCCAGCATCTCGCTCGGAGAGAAGCCGGCCCCGAGCCCGTGATGGTCCTTCGGAGCATCCGTGAGGACGACGGCACCGGACTCGGCATGCTCGGAACGGCAGCGCAAGCGCCCCTCATAGGTCACCACGATCCCGCTCACGCCGGCCTCCCGCGATGCCCCCGCATCCCCCAAGACGGTTGCCGCACTTCCCGGCGAAGATCCAGTGCCCTGCGGAATGGCCGGCAGGGATCGGATGACGACGGCGGCGGCCTGACTCCCCTTCGAGCGATCCTGCCCGCTCGCTGCCCCCTCC
>NZ_VRUT01000042.1:0-31872 GCF_008039465.1 Methylobacterium sp. WL120
GCGGCCCGGCGCGCGACCATCCGGACGACGGCGGCGCCGACCGTGCCGAGACCGGCGACACCGAGGCGGAAGCTCTGGGACATGGTGGTTTTCGCAAGCCTTCTGCCCTGCGCCGTCGGCGGCCTGTCGGCCGGCGTGGACGAGCGCGGGGAACGCCGCGCGCCCCATCGGCTGCGGCGCCGTCCTTCTGCCTCGATTTGCCGGGAGGCGCAAGAAATCGGCCGGGCGCCGGGGCGCATCCCGAGGTTCCTCCGTCACCGCCGCGAAACCGCCTCGCGATGCCGGACGGCCGCGACGACCAAGCCGTAGAGCACCGCGGCGTTGAGGACGTGCCAGAGGAAGTGGGTGCCGACGGGCACGAGCGCGCAGACGCCCCGGTCGGCGGTGCGCAAGGCGAGCGAGCCGGAAAACAGTGCCGCCAGCGCCACGTGCCGCCGGCCGGTCGCGGCCGGGTCGCCCACGCCGCGGAGCCCGAGGGCGACGCCCACCAACGCCAGCACCGCCGGCAGGTAGTCGATCGAGCCGTTGGTGAGCGCCTCGACCGAGCGGCCGGCGACGGCGTCGAGGGCCGGGACGAGCCCGAAGCCGAAGCCCGCGAAGGCCAGCGTCGCCGCCCATGCGGCGAACGGCCCGAATCGCAGGAACCGCACCATCGCCAGGTAGAAGTAGGCGTGGATGAACACGGCGATCGGCACGACGTCGGCGAGCATGGCCCAACGCACGGCGAGCGTGTGGAACAGGAACGACCCGATGCCGACGACCGCCGTCAGGAGCGCCAGCGCGACGCCGGCCCGGTCGTCCGCCGCGCAGGCGCGCCGATGGGCCGCGACGGCGGCGACGAGGAAGGCGGCGTTGGACAGGGCGTTGACCGGCTCGGCCCAGAACGCCACGTTGCCACGCTCGCAATAGGCGCCGATCGGGTCGAACCAGTCCACCGGCGGCCTCGTTGCGTGAGCGGGCGGCGACGCGCCCGGCCTTCCGCTTGTCAGGCCGGTGCGAAGGCCCGATGACGGGCTCCGCCCTCACAAGACGCCAGACGACGGGCTTCGCCCTCCAGGACGCCAGACGATGGGCTCCGCCCTCCAGGACGCCAGCGATGCGCATCACCACGTGGAACGTCAATTCGATCAAGCAGCGGGTCGGGCACCTGCTCGCCTTCCTCGACGAGGCCAAGCCGGACGTGGTCTGCCTGCAGGAGCTGAAGTGCCAGGAGGAGGCGTTCCCGCGCGCCGAGATCGAGGCGGCCGGCTATGCCGTCGAGGCGGTGGGGCAGAAGGCATATAACGGCGTCGCGCTGCTGGTCCGCGCGCCGCTGACCTACGATCCGGCCACCGTGCTGCGCGCGCTCCCGGGCGACGCCGAGGACGAGCAGGCCCGCTACGTCGAGGCGCTGGTCAGCGGCGACGGCGTCGCGCCGGTGCGGGTGGCCTCGATCTACCTGCCGAACGGCAACCCGGTGGCGAGCCCGAAATACCCCTACAAGCTCGCCTTCCTGGAGCGGCTGCGTCTTCACGCGATCGCGCGGATGCGCGAGGAGACCGCGCTGGTGCTCGCGGGCGACTACAACGTCATCCCCGAGCCGGAGGATGCGGCCGAGCCCACGGCCTGGGCCGACGACGCGCTCTACCTGCCGACCACGCGGGCGGCGTTCCGCGCGCTGCTGGCCGAAGGGCTGACCGACGCGGTTCGCGCCTGCGACCCGCGCCCCGGCCTCTACAGCTTCTGGGACTACCAGGCCGCCGCCTGGTCGCGGAACTTCGGCATCCGCATCGACCACCTCCTGCTCTCGCCGCAGGCCGCCGACCGGCTGGTCTCGGCCGCGGTGCAGAAGCACCTGCGCGGCCTGGAGAAGCCGTCGGACCACGTCCCCGTGACGGTGGAGCTGGCGGCGGGGTAGGCGCGCCGGCGTTGTCCACGCCTTTCGCGGCGACATAATCCCCGGCTCCGCAACAAATTTATCCGGCTCAGGTTGTTCAGCGCCACCGGGAGACGCCGGCAGCCCTGGGACGCCCGAGCATGGAACGACCGAATCAGATGAGCGGCGACGACGCGTTCGGCGAGGCCGAGACCGTGCCCGGCCCAGCGCAGGATCAAAGGCAGGACAAGGACGGACGCGACGCGCACGAGGCGGCCGAAGAGGTCGTGCTGGAGCCGCTGGCCGACTATCCGCACATCGATCTGCGGACCGGCGGCGAGCCCTGGGACAAGCGCCGCGCCGCCGGCAAGCGCCTGCGCGAGGCCGTGCCGCACGAAGCCCACGCCGCCCTCGACCTTCCCTCCGACCGGCCGGACCCCGTCGACCTGATCGTGGGGGCGCACGAAGGCCGCCAGCCGAGGCTCGTCCCGTTGCGGGTGGCGCGCATGGCGAGCTCGCCCTTCGCGTTCCTGCGCGGCGCCGCCCACGTCATGGCCTGGGACCTCGCGCACGGCCCGCGCAGCGACATCAACGTGGTGATGAACGGCGACGCGCACATCTCGAACTTCGGCCTGTTCGGGACGCCGCAGGGCGACGTCGTGCTCGACCTCAACGACTTCGACGAGGTGACGATCGGCCCCTGGGAATGGGACCTGAAGCGCCTCGTCGCCAGCATCGAGGTCGCCGCCCGCGAGGATGCGGTTCCGGCCGAGGCGCGGCGGCAGGCGGTGATGGCGGCGGTCGGCGGCTACCAGCACACGATGCTGGACCTCGCGCCCCAGGGCTCGCTCGACGTCTGGCAGCAGGCGACCCGCGCCGACCGGCTCGACGTCTCGGGCGTCCGGATCGACGAGGCGTCGCAGGCGGTGGTGCGCAAGGCGGTGGAGAAGGCGCGCAAGAAGAACAACCAGAGCCTGCTCGCCCGCGTCGGCGAGCGCCGCGTCGACGGCGGCTGGCGCTTCCGCGAGGACGCGCCGATCCTCACCGGCGTCGACGACGAGACCCGCGAGGCGGTGATCACGGGGCTGGAGCACTACGCCGAGACGCTGCCGCGCGAGCGCCGGTTCATGCTGAGCCGCTACCACGTCGTCGACGTCGCCCACCGCGTCGTCGGGGTCGGCAGCGTCGGGACCCGCGCCTACGTGGCGCTGCTCTGCGGCAACTCCGACCAGGACGTGCTCTTCCTGCAGGTGAAGGAGGCCGTGCGCCCGGCCCACGCCCCCTACCTGCCCGGCATGCCCGAGCCCTATGCCAGCCACGAGGGCGAGCGGGTGATCTACGGCCAGCGCCTGCTCCAGGGCGTCGGAGACCCGCTGCTCGGCTGGACCACGATCGAAGACCGCCCGTTCTACGTGCGGCAGATGAAGAACATGAAGGGCGAGATCCCGGTCTCGTGCATGACCGGGCAGCCGCTGCTGTACTTCTCCTGGGCCTACGGCGCCCTGCTCGCCCGCGCGCATGCCCGCACCGGCGACGCCGCCGCCATCGCCGGCTATTGCGGCAAGGACCGGCATGCGGACCTGCGCGAGGCCCTGGCCGACTGGGCCCACGCCTACGGCGACCGGAACGCTTCCGACTACGAGGCCTTCCTCGCCGCCATCGCGTCGGGCCGGCTCGAGGCGGCGGACGATCCCTGCCTCTGACTTGACGCGGCCAGCGCGGGGCCGGCCTCGGCGCTACCGCTTCATCAACCCGCCGAGCACGTTGCGCAGGATGGCGTTGCCGACCTGGGTGCCGACGCTGCGGGCCATCGAGCGCGCGGCGTTCGAAACGACCTGCTCGGCGAGGCTCTGCGGGGCCTTTCGGCCGGCCTTGGCGGCGGGCTTGCCGAAGACGCTGCCCACGATGCCGCCGAGCAGGCCGCCGAGGCCCCCCTCCGAGGCCTGCGCCGTCTCGGCCGGGGCGGCGTCGAGGTTCTTGCGCTTGGCGAGCATCTCGTAGGCGCTCTCGCTGTCGATCGCCTCGTCGTACTTGCCGCGCAGCGGGCTTTTGGCGATCAGGTCGGCGCGCTCGGCCGGCGTCAGCGGCCCGACGCGACCCTGCGGCGGGGCGATCAGGGCGCGCTCGACCACCGAGGGCGTGCCCTTCGGCTCCAGGAAGCTGACCAGGGCCTCGCCGACGCCGAGCTGGGTGATCGCCTCCGCCACGTCGAAGCCGGGGTTCTGCCGGAACGTCTCGGCCGCCGCCTTCACGGCCCGCTGGTCGCGGGGGGTGAAGGCGCGCAACGCGTGCTGCACCCGGTTGCCGAGCTGGCCCAGGACCGTCTCCGGCACGTCGAGGGGGTTCTGCGTCACGAAGTAGACGCCGACGCCCTTCGAGCGGATCAGCCGCACCACCTGCTCGACCGCGTCCAGCAGCGCCTTCGGCGCATCGTTGAACAGCAGGTGCGCCTCGTCGAAGAAGAACACCAGCTTCGGCTTCTCCAGGTCGCCGACCTCGGGCAGCTGCTCGAACAGCTCGGAGAGCATCCACAGCAGGAACGAGGCGTAGAGCCGGGGCCGCTGCATCAGCTTGTCGGCGGCCAGGATGTTGACGAACCCGCGCCCGTCGCGGTCGGTCCGCATGAAGTCTTCGAGGTTCAGGGCCGGCTCGCCGAAGAAGCGGTCGGCGTTCTGGTTCTCGAGCATCAGGAGCTGGCGCTGGATCGCGCCGACCGAGGCCGCCGAGACGTTGCCGTAGGTCCCCGAAATCGTCTTGAGGTTCTCCGAGCAGAAGGCCAGCAGCGCGCGCAGGTCCTTCAGGTCGATCACCGGCCACTGGTTCTCGTCGGCGACGCGGAAGGCGATGTTGAGTACGCCCTCCTGCGTGTCGTTGAGTTCGAGGAGGCGTGCCAGCAGCAGCGGCCCCATCTCGGTCACGGTGCAGCGGATCGGGTGGCCCTGCTCGCCGAACAGGTCCCAGAACACCGTTGGGAAGCGGTCGGGCTCGTAGGCGATGCCGAGTTCCTCGGCGCGCTTGACGAAGACGGGCTTGGATTCGCCGGCCGCGGCCAGCCCCGACAGGTCGCCCTTCACGTCGGCCGCGAAGACCGGGACGCCGGCGTTCGAGAAGCCCTCGGCCATCACCTGCAGCGTGACGGTCTTGCCGGTGCCGGTCGCGCCGGCCACCAGACCGTGCCGGTTGGCGAGCTTGAGCGTCAGCACCTCCGGCTTCGGCGGCCCCGCTTTCTGGGGACTCTTTCCAACCAGGATGCTGCCGTCGCCCGCCATCCGCCCAATCCCCTTCGCGCCGATCGTCACGGTTATGGGCGCCGGAGCCCGGCTTTGCCAGATGCGCGGGCGTTCGGCTTGATTTCCGCGCGTCCAGGCCCGAATGACGAGGAAACACCCTCGGGAGCTGCCGACCATGGAAGAACTCATCGCCCGCGTGACCAACCGCACGGGCCTCGATGCCGCGACGGCGCAGACCGCGATCGGGCACATCCTGGCCTTCCTCCAGAAGGAAGGCCCCGCCACCGAGGTGAGCCAGCTGATGGCGTCGATGCCGGGCTCCGAGTCCCTGGTCGCAACCTCGAACGCCGAAGAGGGCGGCGGTGGAGGCCTGATGGGCATGCTCGGCGGCATGATGGGCGGCGGCGTGATGGCGCTCGGCCAGAAGCTGATGTCGGCCGGCGTGCCGATGGGCCAGATGCAGCCGCTCGGCCAGGAGCTGTTCGCCTACGGCCGCGAGAAGGCCGGCGAGGACGTAATGGGGCCGATCGTCGGCTCGGTCCCCGGCCTCAACCAGTTCGTCTGAGACCGGACGACCGGCGGCCTCGCGGGGCGTTTTCGGCGGCCTCGCGGGGCGTTTACGGGCGTCGGCGCGGGCCTGTCATAAAAGCGTGCGGGCTTCGTGGTTGTGTCCGGTTCCAGGGCCTGGAGCCGGTCGCCCCGCGGGGGCGCGTTCGGAAAGCCCCGGAAGGCGTCGACCATGGTCGCGAAGTTTACGCGCGGGGCCTCCGCGGCCTGGGACGCGATCCGGGCCAACGGGTGGGACAACGTCGAGTCGCCGATCGCGAAGCTGAAGCGCAAGTCGGCCGACGGGACGCTGCCCGGTTTCGGCGGTCGCAGCCTGATCCCGCCCGGCGCCACCCCGATCCGCTTCAAGGCCAAGGGGGCGGGTAACGCCTTGCCGGAGCTGGGCCCGAGCCTCGGCCGCATCGGCAACCTCGAAGTTTGCCTCGCGACCCGCAAGTCCGAGATCCGCCGAGCGCAGCGGCTGCGCTACCATGTGTTCTACGAGGAGATGTCGGCGATCCCGACCGGCATGGCGATGCTGTCGCGGCGCGACGTCGACGCCTACGACGCGGTCTGCGACCACCTCCTGGTGATCGACCACGCCGCGACCGACGCCAAGCCGTTCCGGAAGGCGCGTCCGAAGGTGGTCGGCACCTATCGCCTGCTCCGAGGCGAGGCGGCCGAGCGCAACTTCGGCTTCTACTCGGCCTCCGAGTTCGACATCGCGCCGCTGCTCGCGGCGCATCCCGGCAAGCGCCTGCTCGAGCTCGGCCGCTCCTGCGTGCTGAAGCCCTATCGCACTAAGCGCACCGTCGAGCTGCTCTGGGCTGGCATCTACGCCTACGTGCTGCACCACCGCGTCGACGCGCTGATCGGCTGCGCCAGCTTGGACGGCACCGATCCGGCCCACCTCGCCCTGCCCCTGAGCTTCCTGCACCACCACGCCCGCGCCCCCGAGGGCTGGTGCGCCCGCGCCCTGCCCGAGCGCTACGTGGCGATGGACCGGCTCGACCGCGAGGCGATCGACCCGAAGGCGGCGCTTCAGGCGCTGCCGCCGCTGATCAAGGGGTACCTCCGCGTCGGGGCGACCTTCGGCGACGGGGCGGTGATCGACCGCCAGTTCGGCACCACCGACGTCTTCGTCGTGCTGCCGGTGACGGCGATCGGCACGCGGTACCTCGGCCACTTCGCGCCGACGGCGAACAAGCGGGCGGCGTGATCCGCCCGGAGGCGATCCGCCGCCCGAACCCTCAATTCGGGTGGAACACGACCTTCACGCAGCCGTCCTTCTTGTCTCGGAACGTCTTATAGAGGTCCGGCCCGTCGGCGAGGTTGGTGGAGCGGTGGGTGATCATCGACGTCATGTCGATCTTTCCCGCCTGGATCAGCTTGGTCAGCGTTTCCAGGTAGCGCTTCACGTGCGTCTGCCCGCTCTTCATGGTCAGGCCCTTCTGGACGATCATGCCCATGTTGACCGGGATCGGGCCGCCGTAGACGCCGGGCACCGAGACGATGCCGCAGGGCCGCACCGCCTTGATCGCCTCCATCAGCGCGTAGGGCCGCTCGGTCGAGGTCAGCTTCTCCTGCAGGGTGTTGACGAGGCTGGCGACGCCGTGGCCGGCGCTGGCCTCCATGCCGACGCAGTCGATGACGCCGTCGGCGCCCTCGCCCTTGCTGATCTCCTTGATCCGCTCGAACACGTCCTCCTTGGCGTAGTCGATGATGTCGGTGGCGCCGTAGGTGCGGGCGAGCGCGAGGCGCTCCGGCACCGTGTCGATGGCGATGATGCGCTCGGCGCCCATGATCTTGGCCGACTGGATCGCGAACAGGCCGACCGGACCCGCGCCCCAGACCGCGATGACCTCGCCGCCCTTGATCTCGCAATGCTCGGCGCCCTGCCAGCCGGTCGGCAGGATGTCGGTGAGGAACAAGAGCGCCTCGTCGTCGACGCCCTCGGGCGCCAGCATCGGCGCCACGTCGGCCATCGGCACGCGGACGTACTCGGCCTGCCCCCCGGCATAGCCGCCGGTGAGGTGCGAGTACCCGAACAGGCCCGCGGTGGGGTAGCCGAACTGCGCCGCCGCCATGGCGCCGTTGCGGTTCGAGCGCTCGCAGACCGACCAGTTCCCGAGCCGGCACTGCCGGCACTCGCCGCAATTGATGTTGAACGGCACGACGACGCGGTCGCCCTTCTTGAACTTGGTGAAGCCCTGGCCGACCTCGACGACCTCGCCCATGAACTCGTGGCCGAGCACGTCGCCCGCCTCCATGGTCGGCATCTGGCCGTCCATCAGGTGGAGGTCCGAGCCGCAGATGGCGCAGGACGTCACCTTGAGGATGATGTCGCGGGCATCCTCGATCCGCGGATCGGGAACCGTGTCGCAGCGGATGTCGCCCTTGCCGTGCCAGCACAGCGCTTTCATGAAAATCCTTTCGTGACGGGGGAATCGCAGGACCCGCGTGGCGCGGGCTCGTACGGTTAAGCCCGTGCTCGTACGGCCAAGTTCCGGCCGAACGGTCGAATGGCCGCATGAGCCGGCACCAGGGAAGGTTCGTCCCAATTCGTGGTAGGGGCTTGGCGCTTCCGACAACCCAACGGGTCCAGAACCAGCATGATCGTCTACGGCACCGGCTATTCGCCCTACGTCCGCAAGATCCTCGTCGCGCTTGCCGAGAAGGGCGCCTCCTACGAGCACGTGCCCTGCATGTTCCACGCGCCCGACGCGGCGTTCCAGGCGGCGAGCCCGCTCGGCAAGATCCCCGCGATCGACGACGACGGCTTCAAGCTCGCCGATTCCTCGGCGATCCTCTGGTACCTGGAGCGCAAGCACCCCGAGCCGGCGCTGATGCCCGCCGACGCGAAGGCGCTCGGCCGCGCGATCTGGTTCGACAAGTTCGGCGACACCGAGCTGTTCAGCCCGCTGATCGTGGCGTTCCGCGAGCGGGTGATGAAGCCGACCATGATGGGCAAGCCGTGCGACGAGGCCTTGGTCGTCAAGTCGCTCGACACGGACCTGCCGCCGCTGTTCGACCACCTCGAGGGCGAGATCGCGGGCGAATACCTCGCGGGCGACGCGTTTTCGATCGCCGACATCTCGATCGCCGCCGGCTTCTACAACTTCCACCTCGCGGAGGCGAAGGTCGACGCCGCGCGCTGGCCGAAGCTCGCGGCTTACGTCGACCGCATCCTGGCGCGCCCGTCCTTCGTCACGGCCATGGCCGCGCGCAAGGGCTGATCGGAGTCGTCGCAGGACGATCGCTTGAAGTCGCGTTCGGCGGCTTCAGGGCGCGAAGAGTGCCCCGCGGAGCGGGCTTTTCAGGACCTTGGTCCTGAAAAGCGTCGAGCGGAGCGAAAGCCTGAGCCCGCGGAGGCGGGCGCCGGCGATTGAGGCTGCAAGAAAAACAGGGCAAGCGCTTTCGAGCGATTGCCCGGCCGGAGCTTTAGCGGCGGCGCTTGATCGAGCCGACCGTCTGCACCTGGGCCTGCGCCTCGGCGCGATCCTCGTCGCTGGCTGCCGCCCAGTTCTTCTCGTAGAGCGCGACGATCCAGGCGTCCTTGCGGCCCTCGACGCCGTCGCGGGCGAGCGACAGCCACATCAGGCCGCGGACGCGCTGCACCGGCACGCCGCCCATGCCGGTCATCAGCATGTCGCCCAAGAGCGCCTGGGCCGGGTGGTGGCCCTTCTCGGCGGCGAGGTTGAACCAGCGCGCTGCCTGGCGCGCGTCGGCCTCGACGCCGGTGCCGTCGAGGTAGAGCCGGGCGAGGTTGTACTGCGCGTTCGGGTCGCCGAAGTACGACGCGGCGTAGTTGAACATGTCGTAGGCCCGCTCGGGGTTCGCGCGCACGTAGGTGCCCTTGATCCCGTCGAGGAAGTAGCTGCCGAGCGCGGTGAAGGCGCTCGCCGTCACCGCCGAGGTCTGCGCGTCGGGCCCGTCGTCGGTGCCGGAATCGGCGATCCGCGAGAAGAACTCGAACGCCTTGAGGTCGTCGTGCGGAACGCCGTCGCCCTCGGCGTACATCCGGCCGAGCTTCCACAGGGCGAGCGCGTGGCCCTGGTCGGCGGCGTATTCGAGCGCGCGGGCCGCGCCCTCCTTGTCGCCGGCGTTGTACTCGCGCACGCCCGCCCGCAGCGCGTCCTTGGCACTGCGGTAGTTCTTCTCGGGCACCGGCGTGCGGACGCTGGCGTCGAGCGCTTCCGTCGCGGGAGCGCCGACGAGCAGGCACGCGACCGCCGTCGCCGCGAGCGCGGCGCCGCGAAGGTGCGCGCGCAGGCTGCCGCGGGGCCGACGATCGGCCCCGGCCGGCCCCGCCTTCCGGTCGCGGTCGGTCCTAGACGTCCGCATAGCTCTGGATCTCCTCGGCGCCGCCCGGATGGGTCACGGCGCCGTTCACGGCGGGTCCGACGGTCTGCGCGTATTTCCAGAGATAGCCGGAGGTCGCGGAATTGGTCCGCGGCGTCCACGCCTTGCGGCGCTCGTCGAGCTCGGCGTCGGAGAGCGCCACGTCGAGGGTGCCCTTGATCGCGTCCAGCGTGATCATGTCGCCGTCGCGCAGCAGGCCGATCGGACCGCCGACCGCGGCTTCGGGCCCGACATGGCCGACGCAGAAGCCGCGGGTGGCGCCGGAGAAGCGCCCGTCGGTGATCAGCGCGACCTTGTCGCCCATGCCCTGGCCGTAGAGCGCGGCGGTGGTGGACAGCATCTCGCGCATGCCGGGGCCGCCCTTCGGACCCTCGTAGCGGATGACGAGGACCTCGCCCTCCTTGTAGGTGCGCGCCTGGACCGCCTCGAAGCAGGCCTCCTCGCCGTCGAACACGCGGGCCGGGCCGGTGAAGACCTGCTTGTCGGCGGACATGCCGGCGACCTTCACGATCGCGCCCTCGGTGGCGAGGTTGCCCTTGAGGCCGACGACGCCGCCAGTCGGGGTGATCGGGCTTGCCGCCGAGCGGACCACGTCCTGGTCCGGGTTCCAGCGCACGCGCTCCATGTTCTCGGCGATGGTGCGGCCGGTGACCGTCATGCAGTCGCCGTGGATGAAGCCGTGGTCGAGCAGGGTCTTGATCAGCAGCGGGATGCCGCCGACCTCGAACATGTCCTTGGCGACGTAGCGGCCGCCCGGCTTCAGGTCGGCGATGTAGGGCGTGCGCCGGAAGATCTCGGCCACGTCGAACAGGTCGAACTTGATGCCGCATTCATGCGCGATCGCCGGCAGGTGAAGCGCGGCGTTGGTCGAGCCGCCGGACGCGGCGACGGCGGCGGCGGCGTTCTCCAGGGACTTGCGGGTGACGATGTCGCGCGGGCGGATGTTCTTGGCCAGCAGCTCCATCACCTTCTCGCCGGCGGTGGCGCAGAACTGGTCGCGGATCTCGTAAGGGGCCGGCGCGCCGGCCGAGTACGGCAGGGCGAGGCCGATCGCCTCGGAGACGGTGGCCATGGTGTTGGCGGTGAACTGCGCGCCGCAGGCGCCGGCGGACGGGCAGGCGACCTGCTCGAGCTCGTCGAGGTCCTCGAGGCTCATGTCGCCGACGGCGACCTTGCCGACCGCCTCGAACAGGTCCTGCACCGTGACGGGGCGACCGCGGAACGAGCCCGGCAGGATCGAGCCGCCGTAGATGAAGATCGACGGCACGTTGAGGCGCACCATCGCCATCATCATGCCCGGCAGGGACTTGTCGCAGCCGGCCAAGCCCACGAGGGCGTCGTAGGCGTGACCGCGCATGGTCAGCTCGACGGAATCGGCGATGACCTCGCGGGACGGCAGCGAGGCGCGCATGCCGGCATGCCCCATGGCGATGCCGTCGGTGACGGTGATGGTGCAGAACTCGCGCGGGGTGCCGTGGGCCGCGGCGACGCCCTTCTTCACCGCCTGCGCCTGGCGCATCAGCGAGATGTTGCAGGGGGCGGCCTCGTTCCAGCACGAGGCGACGCCGACGAGCGGCTGGTGGATCTGCTGCTTGGTGAGACCCATCGCATAGAGATACGAGCGGTGCGGCGCGCGGTCGGCCCCCTCCGTGACGTGGCGGCTCGGCAGCTTCGACTTGTCGTTCGTAGGCGCGTCCATGACCTGTCCCGCACCCCCCGGTCCGCTACGCGTCGGCGCGCCCTCGAAGGGTGCGGACAGCCGTCGCGCAGCGTCGACCGACGTTGCGCGAGGAGGCAAGACCACGCTCTTGGAATCGCTCGTAACCGAGCGGTAACCGGTTGGGGGAAAAGCCGTTTACCGCGGATGCTGAGGTGGTCCCGGTTTATGGCGGGATCGCGGCGGTCGAAGGCAGGTCTCGGGGCAAACCCGGGATGCTTTCGCGGTGTTGCGACCCCGCCACAGCCGCGCTTGCGGTCCGAATACTGAGGTCGGGTCGCATGGTGCGGCGCACCGAAGCCTTCGCGGGTGCGATCGCCGATCCGCCGATCAGGCCTTCGGCAGAGCCGGCGCCACGTCCGAGCCGGCGAGCGCGGCCTCGCTCTCGTCCTTCAGCGAAACCCCCGTCAGCCCGCGTGAAAAGGCCTGGCTCAGGAGCCAGTCGAGCTTGAACGCGGCCAGCGCGTGCGAGAGCCCGGCGGGGCGGACGTTCGAGATGCAGTTGCGCTCGGCGTCCGAGCGCCCGATGCGGGGGCCGAAGGTGAGGTAGATCCCGAGGCTGTCGGGCGAGGACAGGCCGGGGCGCTCGCCGACCAGCACCGCCACCGCGCGGGCCTTCAGCGCCGCGCCGACCGCGTCGCCCAGCGCGACCCGGGCTTGGGACGCGACGACCACCGGCGCGAGGCTCCATCCGGCCCGCTCGGCGTGAGGCTTGAAGGCCGCGAGGAAGCCGGCCGCGCCCTCGTGCACGGCACGCGCCGAGAGCCCGTCGGCGACGACGATGGCGAGGTCGACGGAATCGCCGGTCGCCCGTTCCAGGGCGTCGCGATCCTCGGGTGCCAGGGCGCGGCCCTGGTCGGGCCGGCGCAGGTAGGCGGCGCGGTCGGCCGCCTGCGAGGCGACCCGGAGCGTCGGCAAGCCGAGGGCTTCGATGTCCGCAGTGACCACGTCCGCATCCATCGGCGTGTGCACGGCGTCGCGGGCCTGGGCGTGGGCGAGGCCGAAGCGCAGCACCTCGCGGGTGGGCAGGCCGCTCCCGGTCCGCCCGAGGCCGATCCGCGCCGGCGTCAGGCCGGCGAGCCGCGCCCAGATCTTCGCGTCCTCGCTCATGCGGCGAGCCCGGAGGCGTCGGCGAGCAGCGGCGAGCCGGGCTCGGCGGGAAGCAGGGTGCCGGCGGCGTCCGTCATCCCGAGGGCGTGCAGCCACGCCTCGAACTCGGGCGCGCGCTTCAGCCCTAAGACCTCCCGGACGTAGAGGGAATCGTGGAACGAGGTGGACTGGTAGTTCAGCATCACGTCGTCGGCGCCGGGCACACCCATCACGTAGGTGCAGCCGGCGGCGCCCAGCAGCGTCAGCAGCACGTCCATGTCGTCCTGGTCGGCCTCGGCGTGGTTGGTGTAGCAGACGTCGACGCCGAGCGGCACGCCCATCAGCTTGCCGCAGAAATGGTCCTCGAGCCCGGCGCGGATGATCTCCTTGCCGTCGTAGAGGTATTCCGGCCCGATGAAGCCGACGACGGTGTTGACCAGCAGCGGCCGGAACGGGCGCGCCACCGCGTAGGCCCGCGCCTCCAGGGTCTGCTGGTCGATGCCGTGATGCGCGTTGGCCGAAAGCGCCGAGCCCTGCCCGGTCTCGAAATACATGCCGTTGTCGCCCAAGGAGCCGCGCTTCAGCGCCAGCATCGCCTCGTGCGCCTCCTTGAGGATCGCCAGCGTGACCCCGAACCCGGCGTTGGCGGCTTGCGTGCCGGCGATCGACTGGAACACGAGGTCCACCGGCCAGCCGCGGTTCATCGCCTCGAGCGTGGTGGTGACGTGGGTGAGCACGCATCCTTGCGTCGGAATCGCGTGGCGCCGGATGATCTCGTCGAGGAGGTGGAGCAGCTTGCCGAGGGCTGCCACCGAATCCGAGGCCGGGTTGATGCCGATCACCGCGTCGCCGCAGCCGTAGGACAGGCCGTCGAGGATCGAGGCGGTGATGCCGGCCGGGTCGTCGGTCGGGTGGTTGGGCTGCAGCCGCACCGCCATCGTGCCGGGCAGGCCGATGGTGTTGCGGAACCGCGTGACCACCCGGCATTTCCGGGCGATCAGGATCAGGTCCTGGTTGCGCGAGATCTTCGAGACCGCCGCCGCCATCTCCGGGGTGATCCCGGGCGCGATCCGCGCCAGCGTCTCGGTGGTGGCCGTGAGCAGGAACTCGCGAAAGTCGCCGACGGTGAGGTGCGCGACCTCGGAGAACGCCGCCGCGTCATGGGTGTCGAGGATCAGCCGGGTGACGTCGTCGTCGTCGTAGGCGATCAGGGGCCGCGCCAGGATTTCGCGCAGCGGCACGTCGGCGAGGCACCAGCGCGCGGCCGACCCCTCCTCCGCCGATTCCGCGGCGACGCCTGCGAGCCGGTCGCCGGAGCGCACCGGCGTCGCCTTCGCCATCAGCTCGGCGAGGTCGGCGAACGCCCAGGTCCGCGGGCCGACGACGTGGCGGTAGGCCATGGGGTGCTCCTGACGCCGATGCCGGCTTCCGCTGCGCGAGATGAGGGGAGCAGCGTCCCATCCTGTCAGCTCGTGCGGCAGCGCTGCGCGAGAAAATCGAAGGTGGTTCGGATGAGCGGCGTGACCTTGGCGATGTCCCGGTCGTTGGCTGCGACGCGTTCGCCGTCCGTCGGGATCGTCGGAGCACGTTCCAGGTTGGCGACGGCACGTTCGAGATTGCCAAGGCCGTCCTCAAGCTTCCGCGCGCTCATAGATCCTGATTCCCTGTGCCAGGACGCGATCCTTGAGTGCGCTCGGCATGGTGTCGAGCTTGGTCACCGAGATCCGATAGAGGGTTCGACAATGCCCGACCCGGTCGCGAAGGCGGGCCAGCGTCGCCCCGTCGAGGTCGGGCGCCTCGATGGCGACGTCGATGTCGGATCGCGCATCGTGATCGCCCTCGGCGCGCGAGCCGAACACGATGATCGCCCGAACCGCGGGATGGGCCGCCACCGTCTCGATGGCGGCGCGGGCGCTGTCGGGAATGTCGACCGGTCGGTGCACCGGATCGCCAATCGATCGCAACACGGGGTCGCTCCTTCGCCGAGGCCGCCAATCCGTCCTCGTCTATCACACCTGGGTATGCCGACACATCGGAGACGCGACCTCAGGCCGCCCCGCCATGCGGCGCCGGCACCTCCGTCGAGATCGCATCCACCGTCCGGGGCGTCGGGCTTCCGACGCCGTCCGCACGGGTGATGCGGATCTGCTGGTTGACCGGCTGCATGTTGCCGAAGGGGGTCGAGAACGCGATCTCGGCCGCGTCGCGCCCGACGCCGATGCGGACGAGGCCGTCGGGATCGGCCTGGCGCGTCGCGTCGAACAGCCACCAACGCCCGTCGAGGTAGGCCTCGAACACCGCGTGGAAGTCGCTCGGCACGAGGCCGTGGGCGTAGCACGACACGAACCGGGCGGGGATGCCGAGCGCGCGGCAGAAGGCGGTGCCGATATGCGCGAAGTCGCGGCAGACGCCGGCGCGCTTGAGCAGGCTCTCGTCGGCGGTGGTCTCGCCGTCGCTGGTGCCCGGCTTGTAGGTGAGATGGTCGTGGATCCAGTTGCAGATCGCGTTGACGCGCTGGTGGCCCTTCGGCATCGCCCCGAACTCGGCCTGGGCGAAGGGCGTCAGCCGGTCCGACGAGACGAAGCGGCTCGGCAGCAGGAAGGGCAGGATGTCGAGCGGCAGCTGCCCGACCGGCGTCTCGTTGATGGTGGCCGGGTCGGCCCGGTGCACCGTGAGCTCGACCTCGGCGTTGTATTCGAGCGCGAACTGACCCATCGGCACGTTGACGCCGAGGTAACGGTTGAGCAGGTCCGGCGTCGTGTAGACGTCGCGCTTCAGGTTCGGCGTCAACACCAGGGATTCACTGATGATCTCGACGCTCTTCAGCTTGGCCACCTCCAGGTTGAAGATGAAGGTCGTGTCCGAGAGGATGTTGTAGGACAGGCTGCAGCCGAGATTGTAGCGCATGGGGTCTCCTGGCGGTCACGGGCCGGCGAGCGACCTGCAAAGAGCGGGCCTTGGGGCGAACGCGCGTCCCGGTTGTCGGTTCGGCCACGGCTGCCGAACGGGCGCACGACCCGGCCGACGCGTCGCGACCGCCCTCCATCTAAACTTGAACGATGTTTGTATCTTTCAGGTTGTTTTGTGTGCGTGGGCACGGCACTCTGCTTGAGCAAGGCCGTCGATTCGATCGCAAGACCAGAGACCGCGATGCGCCGGTCGATGTCCCCCAATGCGAATGACGGCCCTTGCCTCAGAGGGAGGAAGCAATGGCTGTTACTTTGCAGGTCGTCGGCTTGTATTACAAACAACCGCTCGACATGGGACTGACGTCTGATCAAACCGTCAACATCAAGCAGGTCTTGGACTTCGCCCAAGCCAATCCACAAGGACAATACGCACTGAGTTATGGCGTCGGGCAGGGGGCGGGAGCCGCCTACGTCGATTTCATCATGACGGACATCAACGGCCAGTTCTCGTCGCCGGTGAGCGGCACGCGCTACAACGGCGGCCAATTCAGCCTCACGCAAACCTTCACGGGCGTCGGGAAAGGAAATTATACCGTCTGGCAATACTACGTGCAGGATCAGAATTACCAGCCGGTCAAACTTCCCACAGGGGCCGAGACGCCCTTCGAGACGGCGAACGTCGTCCAAGACGGATTCACCGTCATCTGGCGCCTCGTCGAGATCTGCAACGCGGTCCCCGTCATGGTCGGCGATACGGCGGTCGGCGCAACGGCATCCGAGCAGGCCGGTCCACGTCTGAACGCGCGGTTGGCGAAGGTCGTCGGCAAGCCTGCCGTCAAGGCGTGACGTCCGGGCTCTGGAGCATTTTCCGTGATCTCCGGATCACGGAAAATGCTCTAACCTACTGTGTGGTCGCATTTTCTTTACGCGAGCCGGCATCCAGCTCGCTTGAAGATGCTCTGGACGGCGGGTACAGTCTACCGTGTCGCGTGGGTAGACTGCACCCGAGGCCTGTCGAGCCACCGCGACGCGGTCGATCGCAGTCGTCGGACAAGGGTGCAACGTTCGATCACACCCGGCGCGGCAGGAGCACCACCGTCAGCGAGCGCACGCCTTGCGCCCCGTGGATGAGCACGCCTTCGATGTCGGCGGTCGCCGACGGCCCGGTGTGGAGCACCGCGTAGGCCGCGCCGGCGAAGTCCGGGCGCTTGTAGGCGGCCTGGATGTTCACGACGACGTCGGCGGGGTCGAGCAGCACCACGAGGTGCTGGGCGAGGTAGGCCACCGCGTTCACCACGAGCTCGGCTTCGGTGAACAGCACCGATCCGGTCTCGGCGACGCCGAAGCGGGCGCGCACGATCGCCACGTCGACGTCGTCCACCGCCTGCGGACGGGTGACGGCGGCGAGGTCGAGGGTGCCGACATATTCCGGCACGGCGGAAGCGACGACCTTGGCCGCATCCAGGCGGTCGCGCACGTGGCCGAGCGGATCGCCGGCGGGGCCGGCCTCGACCACCCGGCCGCCCATGCGCTTCAGCGCCTCGGTGAACGCCAGGATGCGGTCGTCGTCGACCAGCGGCGCGAAGTCCGGGATTTGCGGCAGCGGATAGTCGCCGGCCGGCCGGTTGCGGCGGATCGCGGCCAGCGTCGCCTCGCGGGTGCCGGCGCTCACGACACGTCCTTCTTCGAGGCGACGTCCTTCTTGGACGCACCCGCCATGCGGTTCTGCTTGTACCAGGTGTGAAAACTCTGCTTGGGGGCCTCGGGCATCTCGCGCTTCTTCCCCCAGGTGTTGAGCGGGTTGTAGACGGCGAAACGCGGCAGGGCGCGAAGTGCCGAATCAGCCGTGCCGATCGCCGCGCGGTAGGCGGCCGGGCGGCTCAGCACGGCGCCGGCGGCCTTCATCATGCCCTGCTTCAAGAGCGGGATCTGGTGCTCCTCGGCCAGAACCTTGCGCCAGGCGAAGATCTGCTCGTGGATGTTGATCTTCACCGGGCAGACGTTGGTGCAGGAGCCGTTCATGGTCGAGGAGAACGGCAGCGTCGAGTATTTCCGCTTGTTGAAGGTCGGGTCGATGATCAGCCCGATCGGCCCGGCATAGGTCGCCCCGTAGGAGAGCCCGCCCGAGCGCCGGTAGACCGGGCAGGTGTTCATGCAGGCGCCGCAGCGGATGCATTTCAGCGAGGTCCAGAACTCCTCCATCCCGAGGCGTTCGGAGCGGCCGTTGTCGACCAGCACGTAATGCATCTCGGTGCCGGGCCGCGGACCACGGAAGTGCGAGGTGTACTGGGTGATCGGCGAGCCCAGCGCCGAGCGCGACAGCAGGCGGATGAACACGCCGAGGTCTTCGATCCGCGGGATGATCTTCTCGATGCCGATCGAGTGGATCTGCAGCGGCGGCACGTTGCCCGACAGGTCGGCGTTGCCCTCGTTGGTGCAGGTGACCACCGTGCCGGTCTCGGCGATGGCGAAGTTGCACCCGGTCATCCCCGCATCCGCGTTGAGGATGTAGGGCCGCGTGGTCTCGCGCTGGCTTTCGGCCAGGTAGTGGGCGTCGTCGTTCTCGGGGTCGGTGCCGAGCGTGCGCGCAAAAACCTCGGCCACGTCCATCCGCGTCTTGTGCACGGCCGGCGCCACGATGTGGCTCGGTTCCTCGTTGTCGAGCTGCTGGATGCGCTCGCCGAGGTCGGTCTCGATGATCTCGATCCCGCTCGCCGCCATGTGGTGGCGGAAGCCGCACTCCTCGGTGAGCATCGACTTCGACTTCACCAGGGTCGTCGCGCCGTGGCTGCGCAGGATCTCGAGCACGATGCGGTTGTGGTCCGCGCCGTCCGAGGCCCAGTGCACGTGGACGCCGTTGGCCTTGGCCGCCGCCTCGAACTGCTCGAGGTAGGTGTCGAGCCGGCTCAGCGTGTGCGCCTTGATGTTCGAGGCGATCTCGCGAAGCTCCTCCCATTCGGGGATGCCGTGGGCCGAGACGTCGCGCTTCGTGCGCAGGTCCCACAGGCGCTCGTCGTGCGCCGCCTGATGCAGCGGCGCGGCGAGGAAGCGCTCGGCGGCCTCGCCCTGGTCGATCGGCCGGTTGCCGCGGATCTTGGCCCCGCGCGGCTGTTGTTCGCGCGTCTTCGGCGCTGCGATCGGCTTCGAGGCGGCCTCCGCGTGCTGGAGCCGGCCGCCATCCTGGTGGCGCTCGCTCTCGTCGCCGGGTGCGCGCACCTCCGGGTGGATCATGCCGGCGCTCTCGCGGGGCGTGCCATCCGTCTCGCGGGGCGTAAGGTCTTCGATGCTCATGCGGCGGCTCCGTTCAGGACCTGCGCGATGTGGATGTACTTCAGAGGCACGCCGAGGCGCTCGGCGCAGCCCTTCTGGTGCATCAGGCACGAGGAATCGGCCGAGACGACGTACGCGGCCCCGGCGCGCGCCTGGTCGGTCACCTTGTCGTAGCCCATCTTGGCCGAGACGGCGGGCTCGAACACCGAGAAGGTGCCGCCGAAGCCGCAGCACTCGTCGGGCCGCGTCAGCTTGACGACCTCGATGCCCTTCACCTTGGCCAGCAGGTCGAGGGGCTTCGAATAGTATGGCAGGTTGATCTCGGACGGCCGGGCGTGGTGGATGCCGCGCAGCGCGTTGCAGTTGGCATGGTAGGCGACCTTGTGCGGGAACGACGCCCAGGGGAATTCCTCGATCTTCAGCACGTCGTGCAGGAACTCGACCAGCTCGAAGGTCTTTCGGCGAACGCCGACGACTTCTTCGGTCTGGGGAATCGCCGTCAGATGCTCGCGCACCTGGTGGACGCAGCTGCCCGAGGGCGCGACGACGTAGTCGAACTTGGCGAAATTCTTGACGAACAGGGCTTCGGTGGCGGCGGCTTCCGCGTGGCAGCCGGTGTTGGTCATCGGCTGGCCGCAGCAGGTCTGGTCGAACGGGTATTCCACCTCGAGGCCGAGGCGCTCGAGCAACTCGAGGGTGGCGATGCCGACCTCCGGCTCGAAGGCGTCGACGTAACAGGGGACGAACAGTCCGATCCGCATGGTCCTATCCCGTTTCCCTGAGCCGTTCCGCCGGGCCGTTCGCCCACGCCGTCAGGCGCCGTCTTCCGAGGCGCCCACCTGGACCAGCAGCTTGCCGAAGTTGCCGCCGGTGTAGAGGCTGTCGAGGTGTTCCACCGCCCGCGCGAGGTCGGGCCGCACGTCCTGCCGGGTCTTGATCCGGCCTTCCGCCATCCAGCCGCCCAGCGCCTGCACCGCCTCGCCCCAGCGCGCGGCGTAGTCGGTGACGATGAAGCCCTGCACGGTGAGCCGCCGCATCAGCATCTGGCGCCACGCCGCCGCGACGGCCGGACCCGGGCGCTCCGAAGAGTCTTTGGACGTGTCGTTGTAGGAGGCGATCAGGCCGCACAGCGGCATCCGCCCGAACAGCCGCATCCGCGCGAACACCGCGTCCGAGATCGGGCCGCCGACCTGCTCGAAGTTGATGTCGACGCCGTCGGGCGCCAGGGCGTCGAGGCGGGCGCCGACATCCTCGCTGCGATAGTCGATCGCCGCGTCGAACCCGAGCTCGTCGACGACGAACCGGCACTTGTCCGGTCCGCCGGCGATGCCGATCACCCGGCAGCCCTTGATCTTGCCGATCTGACCGACGACCTGGCCGACGCCGCCGGCGGCGGCCGAGACCACCAGGGTCTCGCCGGCCTTCGGGCGGCCGATGTCGAGCAGGCCGAAATACGCCGTCGGGCCGACGAGGCCGAACACGCCGAAGGCGAGGGAGAGCGGCACGCCCGGCGGCAGGGCCAGGGGCTGCAGGCCCTGCCCGTCGGTGACCATGTGGTCGGCCCAGACGCCCATGCCGGAATAGAGCGCGCCGGGCTCGACGCCGTCCTTCCGGCTCTCGATCACGCGCCCGGCCACAAGGCCGCGCATCGGCTCGCCGACGCCCACCGGCGGCATGTACTGCTCGGCGTCGCTCATCCAGATGCGGTTGGTCGGATCGAGCGACAGGTACAGCACCTGCAGCAGGAACTGGCCTTGCTGCAGCTCGGGCAGAGCCTCGGCGCCGTAGGCGAGGTCGCCCTCGGCGACGGCCCCGACCGGGCGGCGCGCGAGGCGCCAGATGTTCCGTTGCCGGGCCATGCGCCCTCCCTGATGTTCCTTCGAAACCGCGAAGCGCCGCCTTGGAACGATTTCAATCCGGTCTATCGAATCAGGTTGGTCTTGGCGAGGTCGAGGACCGCGTCACCGCGTCCGCTCATCACCGCACGCAGCATGTAGAGGCTGAAGCCCTTGACCTGCTGGCCGTCGATCTTGGGCGGGATCGAGAGCTCGTTGCGGGCCACCGCCACGTCGAGCAGCGACGGCCCGTCGAAGGCCAGGAACTCGCGGATCGCGCCTTCGAGTTCACCCGGATCCTCGACCCGAATCGCGAAGATGCCGGCCGCCCGCGACATCGCGGCGAAGTCCGGGTTGTCGAGCGCGACGCCGGTCTCGAGGTAGCCCGCGGCCTTCATCTCCATCTCGACGAAGCCGAGCGAGCCGTTGTTGAACACCACCACCTTCACGGGCAGCCGGTGCTGGCGCAGCGTCAGGAAGTCGCCCATCAACATGCTGAAGCCGCCGTCGCCGCACAGCGCGATCACCTCGCGCCGGGGCGAGGCGGCTTGGATGCCGATGCCCTGGACCATGGCGTTGGCCATCGAGCCGTGGACCCACGAGCCGACGAGCCGGCGCTTCCCGTTCATCTTGAGGTAGCGCGCCGCCCAGATCGTCGGCGTGCCGACGTCGGCGGTGAACACCGCGTCGTCGGAGGCGGCGTCGCTCAGGAGCTTGGTGAGGTATTGCGGGTGGATCGGCTTGCGGCCGGGCTTGCCCGTCGCCAGCTCGTCGAGCCCTTCGCGCGCCTTGGCGTAGTGCTTGAGGCTGCCGTCGAGCCAGGCGCGGTCGGCCTTCACCGCGAGCAACGGCCGCAGCGCGCGGATCGTGGCGCCGACGTCGCCGACGAGGCCGAGGTCGAGCCGGCAGCGGCGCCCGAGCTCTTCCGGGCGCAGGTCCACCTGCGCCACCTTCGCGTCCTTCGGGTAGAACTGCTTGTAGGGAAAGCCGGTGCCGAGCATCAGCAGCGTCTCGCAGCCGACCATCGCCGCGTAGCCGGACGAGAACCCGATCAGCCCGGTCATGCCGACGTCGTAAGGGTTGTCGTATTCGACGAACTCCTTGCCGCCGAGCGCGTGGACGATCGGGCTCTTCAGGGCCTCGGCGAGCTGCAGCAGCTCGGCATGCGCCCCGGCGCAGCCGCGACCGCAGAGCAGCGTGATCTTGCGGGAGCCGTTCAGCAGCTCGGCCAAAGCCGCAAGGTCGGCCTCGGCCGGCTGCACCACGGGCTTCGGCGGCACGAGGCCGGCCTTCGTCGCCACGGCGCGGGCCGGCGCGTCCTTCAGCGCGACGTCGCCGGGGATGACGACCACCGCGACGCCGCGCTGCCCGATCGCGGCGCGCATGGCGTTCTCCAGCACGTAGGGGAGCTGGGCGGGATCGGAGACCTGCTCGCAATAGTGGCTGCAGCCGCGGAACAGCTCGGTCGGGTGCGTCTCCTGGAAGTAGCCCGAGCCGATCTCGGCCGACGGGATGTGCGCCACCAGCGCCAGGACCGGCGTGCGCGAGCGATGGCAATCGTAGAGGCCGTTGATCAGGTGGACGTGGCCGGGGCCGCACGAGCCGGCGCAGACCGCGAGCTGCCCGGTGACCTGGCTCTCGGCGCCGGCCGCGAACGCGCCGGATTCCTCGTGGCGGACGTGGATCCACTCGATCACGCCGCGCGCCCGGATCGCCTCGGTGATCGCGTTCAGGCTGTCGCCGACGACCCCGTAGATGCGCCGGACGCCGGCCTCCTGCAGGGTCTCGACGACGTGGTCGGCGACGGTGGTGATCCGCATACGTTCGGCTCCGTGGATTCGGAGGGCGAACTTTTTGCGGTGCGGCGCGGTTCCGGCGAACGGGTCGGGGCCGGTGACGGATGTCGCTCTCGCTACGGGATTGAGCCGATGGCAGGCGTCGAGCGCAGCGCCGCTCAGCCGGCCGACGCCTCGCTCAGGATCGCCGCGATGATCGGGCGAAGCTCGGGCAGCGACGCCGTCGCGATCTTCCATAGGATGAGGTCGTCGATGCGATTGTACTCGTGCCGGAGCTTGTTGCCGACGGCGGCGATCTCGGACCGTGTTACGGCCGGAAAGTGTGTCTTCGCATCCGGCGGCACGTGTCGGCTCGCTTCCGATACGATCTCGACACGTCGTTCGACGGCGAGGCGCATCACCAGGTCCCTGCGACAATCGGCGAACGTTCGTCCCGCGACGATGTCCGCAGCCGCGTCGCTCATCGTCAGGATATCCGTGAGGCGTGCAATCGCCGACCGCTTCATCACAGGACCTGGATGGCCTCGCGCTAGATCTCGGCCCGCAATTGAGGGTGTAGGCCTTCCCGCGTCGTCAAGTCGACCCGGCACCCGAGCGCCTGCGCGAGGTAGGCTTCCGTCCTGAACAATTCGACGAAGCCGAACCGGTCGTATTGCGGGTCGACGAACAGGTCGACGTCGCTATCGAGGCCGGCCTCGTCCCGGGCGACGGAGCCGAAGAGGTAGAGCGCGAGAATTCCGGAATTCTGAAGATGCCCGGCCCGCTCGGTGAGTCTGGCGATCACGTCGCTGCGCTGCATCGCATGCCACCATCGTTCCGCATCACGATCGAAGGCCAAGCCGCCACCGATTCGAACAGGCCCGCTAGTCAACCCGAGGGAGCCGAAAAGCTCAATCGTCCATCTTCAAGGCGGCGATGAACGCCTCCTGCGGGATCTCGACGCGGCCGAACTGGCGCATCTTCTTCTTGCCTTCCTTCTGCTTGTCCAGGAGCTTGCGCTTGCGCGAGATGTCGCCGCCGTAGCACTTGGCGGTCACGTCCTTGGACAGGGCCTTGATCGTTTCGCGGGCGATGATCTTGCCGCCCAACGCCGCCTGGACCGGGATCTGGAACAGGTGGCGCGGGATCAGGTCCTTCAGCTTCTCGCACATGGCGCGGCCGCGATGCTCGGCGCGGGTGCGGTGGACCAGCATCGAGAGGGCGTCGACCGGCTCGGCGTTGACGAGGATCGACATCTTCACGAGGTCGCCCTCGCGGTAGTCGGAGATGTGGTAGTCGAACGAGGCGTAGCCCTTCGAGATCGACTTGAGGCGGTCGTAGAAGTCGAACACCACCTCGTTCAGCGGCAGGTCGTAGACGACCATGGCGCGTTTTCCCACGTAGTTGAGGTCCACCTGCGAGCCGCGCCGGTCCTGGCAGAGCTTCAGCACGCCGCCGAGATGCTCGTCGGGGGTGAGGATGGTGGCGCGGATCCACGGCTCCTCGATCGCCGTGATCTTCATCACGTCGGGCATGTCGGCCGGGTTGTGCAGCTCCTTCACCGTGCCGTCGGTCATCTGCAGGCGGTAGACCACCGACGGCGCCGTCGAGATCAGGTCGAGGTTGAACTCGCGCTCGAGCCGCTCCTGGATGATCTCGAGGTGCAGCAGCCCGAGGAAGCCGCAGCGGAAGCCGAAGCCGAGGGCGGCCGAGGTCTCCATCTCGTAGGAGAACGAGGCGTCGTTGAGCCGGAGCTTGCTCATCGCGCTGCGCAGGGTCTCGAACTCGGCCGCATCCACGGGGAACAGCCCGCAGAACACCACCGACTGCACGTCCTTGAAGCCCGGCAGCATCTCCTTGCACGGGCGCTTGTCCTCGGTCAGCGTGTCGCCGACGCGGGTGTCGGCGACCTCCTTGATCGAGCCCGTGAAGAAGCCGACCTCGCCGGGGCCGAGCTCGCCGATGTCGGCCATCTTCGGTCGGAACACGCCGATCTTGTCGACGCCGTGCACCGCGTCGGCCCGCATCATGCGGATGTTCATGCCCTTCTTGAGCACGCCGTCGACGATGCGCACCAGCACGACGACGCCGAGGTAGACGTCGTACCAGCTATCCACCAGCAGCGCCTTCAGGGGCGCGTCGCGGTCGCCCTTCGGCGGCGGCAGGCGCTTGACGATGGCTTCCAGCACCGCCTCGATGTTCAGCCCGCTTTTGGCCGAGATCGCCACGGCCTCGGACGCGTCGATGCCGATCACCTCCTCGATCTGGGCGCGGATGCGCTCGGGCTCGGCGGCCGGCAGGTCGATCTTGTTGAGGACGGGCACGATCTCGTGGTTGGCGTCGAGCGCCTGGTAGACGTTGGCCAGCGTCTGCGCCTCGACGCCCTGGCTCGCATCCACCACCAGCAGCGAGCCTTCGCAGGCGGCGAGCGAGCGGGACACTTCGTAGGCGAAGTCGACGTGGCCGGGCGTGTCCATCAGGTTGAGGACGTAGTTCTTGCCGTCCTCGGCCTTGTATTCCAGGCGCACGGTCTGCGCCTTGATGGTGATGCCGCGCTCCTTCTCGATGTCCATCGAATCGAGCATCTGCTCGCTCATGTCGCGCAGCGCCACGGTGCCCGTCGTCTGGATCAGGCGGTCGGCGAGCGTCGACTTGCCGTGGTCGATATGCGCGACGATCGAGAAGTTGCGGATGTTGTCGATCGGCGTGGTCGTCATCGATGCGGATCTCCGGCGCGCGTGCGGCCGGCCGGAGGGCCGTCGTCGCGCGCCGTCTGATGTGAGGAGGCGGTGTCGGTCGTCCCGGGGGGATAGCAGCCGCAGGGGGGAGCGCCAAGCGCGGGCGGCGTCGCGGGGCGAATCCCTCGGTGACGGAGACCGAATGGGCCTGTCCGGCCCCACGGCCCTTCGGATTTTGGGCGTTCGGCCCTATCTAGAGGGCATACCCTCCGCGCAATCCCGTGCTTTGGGCTCCGAAGCGGAAGGCCCAAGATGGCTCGCACTCCCCCCAACGGGCGTTCGCCCAGCATCTCGATGTCGGACTTCAACGCCCGCGTGAAGCGCGTGCTCGAAGGCAACGAGGAAGTCACCCGCGGCGCGCCGCGCGCGACCCCGGGCTGGAGCCGCCGCCGCAACACCCGGCCGCCGGTCGGCGCCGAGGCCCAGCCCGAGGCGGAGACCTCCGAGGCGACGGAGTCCGAGACCGAATCCGAGGATTCCGAGGCCGAGAAGCAGGCCACCGAAGAGGCCTGAAACCTCCGCTTCACGTCGGCCCGCGGTTTCGCGGACCGACGTCCGGCCGCTCAGGCTCGCGGCGCCTCGTCCTTCGCCCGAGCCTCGGCGGCCATGACCACGAGGACCTTTCGCAACGCGCCCATGTCGCCGACTCGCTCCGGGAAGGTCACCCGCGCGGTCCGGTCGGCGGCGAGCAGGTCCATCCCCTCCGGGTCGAGCCCGGTGAGGCGCCACGCGGCCGCCCCCTCCGAGGCGGCGTAGAGCGCCAGCGCGTCGGCGTGGTCGGCGTTCATGTGCTCGATCGCGCCGCGCTCGCCGGCCACGATCGCCTCGGCGCCCGCGAGATCCAGCAGCAGCTCGGCCTTCGTCAACGTCGCCGCCTTGGCGAAGCCCCCGTTGAGGTGGCCGGCCGTCGGCTCCAGCGCGAAGAATCCGAAATCCGGGAAGTCGGCGTAGAGCGCGGCCTTCGGGTGCCGGGCGAGGAAGCGCGCCCGCACGCGGGGCTCGTCGGTCCGCACCGCCCGCCCGACGACGGTCAGCCGCGGGTGGGCGAGCGGGTCGCCCTTGCCGCCGGCCGAGAACAGCAGCGAGCAGCGCGGGTCGGCGAGCAGGTTGCGGGTGTGCGCCGAGAGCTGCGACAGCAGCATCAGCGGCGTGCCGTCGACGTCGGTGGCGATGGTCGTCAGCGAGGCGAACGGCGTGCCGTCGGAATCGAGCGTCGCCAGGGCGCCGGAGCGGATGCTGCGCAGCAGGCGCCGCGACAAGCCGATCGCGTCGAACGGGGCCTGCGCCGCCGGAAGCGGCCGCGCCGGACCGCGCGGCCCCCCCGATTCGGTCCCGCCCACGCCGTCGGATGTCTCAGCCATCGCGCCCCTCGCTCCCCGGAAGCGGCGGAAACGAAAAACGCCGCGCCGACCGCATCATAGGGCGAAATCGCGACCGCCGACGAGACGGGCGAGACGCGGCGCATCGCCCGGATACGGCCAAGCTCCCATGGCCGCTCGCTTTTTTCGAAACTTCGGCTTAAAGCGACAGACCGTCCGCGCGAAACGGACACGGTCATACGACTCGTCGTCGCGTTCGCGTTTTTGCCTGCCCCGTCCGGGGCCGGAGGCGGCGACGCGGGCCACCGCCACGCGCCCGCGACCGCCCCGTCAGTCAAGGAACGCGCATGCCGACCATCGCCCTCGTCGACGACGACCGCAACATCCTCACCTCGGTGTCGATCGCGCTGGAGACCGAAGGATACCGGATCCAGACCTACACCGACGGCGCCTCGGCGCTCGACGGGCTCAAGCACTCGCCCCCCGACCTCGCGATCTTCGACATCAAGATGCCGCGCATGGACGGGATGGAGCTTCTCAGGCGCCTGCGGCAGAAATCGGACCTTCCGGTGATCTTCCTCACCTCGAAGGACGAGGAGATCGACGAATTGTTCGGCCTCAAGATGGGCGCCGACGACTTCATCCATAAGCCGTTCTCGCAGCGCCTGCTGGTCGAGCGGGTGAAGGCGGTGCTGCGCCGCTTCGCCCCGAAGGACGGGCCGGGCGCCGCCGCCCGCGAGGCCGACGCCGCCGCCCGCTCGCTGGAGCGCGGCTCGCTGATGATGGACCCGGAGCGCCACACCTGCACCTGGAAGGGCGAGCCGGTGACCCTGACGGTCACCGAGTTCCTGATCCTCCAGGCGCTCGCCCACCGCCCGGGCGTCGTGAAGAGCCGCAACGCGCTGATGGACGCGGCCTACGACGACCAGGTCTACGTCGACGACCGCACGATCGACAGCCACATCAAGCGGCTGCGCAAGAAGTTCAAGGTGACCGACACCAGCTTCGACATGATCGAGACGCTCTACGGCGTCGGCTACCGCTTCAAGGAAGGCTGAAGGCCTTCCACACTGCCTCATGGGTTCTCACCCATGAGGTCCGGCGGACGACCGCCGCCCCGCCGTCGCGGGGGGCCGATCCCGATGCGTGAGACGCCTCGGGATCGCGTTTCGCCCGCCTCGCTTCCCTCGATTCCCCGTCGAAGACCGGACCGTCGTGACGTCGCAGACCGATGAAGAGCCGCGCCGCGGCCCGCTCGCATGGCCGCGGGCCTCCTGGGATGCGATCGGACAGCGGGCCTCGTCGAGCCTGACCCGCCGCATCGTGGTGCTCAACCTCGTCGGGCTGATCGCGCTGCTCGTCGGGTTCCTGTACCTCAACCAGTTCCGGCAGGGGCTGATCCAGGCCCGCGTCCAGAGCCTGGCGATCCAGGGCGACATCATCGCCGGCGCCATCGCCTCGTCCGCCTCGGTCGACACCGGGACGATCCGCATCGACCCCGACAAGCTGCTCCAGCAGCAGGCCGGCGAGGGCAACGGCACCGAGGAGGAATCCTCGCCGCTGGCCTTCTCGCTCAACCCGGAGCAGGTGGCGCCGCTGCTGCGCCGGCTCGTCACCCCGACCGGCAACCGCGCGCGGGTGTTCGACAGCGAGGGCGGCCTGCTGTTCGACACGCGCTCGCTGTTCAACCGGCCCGAGGGCGGGGCCGGCACCGCGCAGGTCCGCAAGCGCTCCCTGCTCGAGCGGGCCTTCGAGGTCGCGCAGGCCTGGAGCTTCGGCCTGTTCGGCGAGCGGGTGAAGCCGCAGGAGGAGGTCGGGCCGACGAATGGCCATTCGCTGCGCGAGGTCCAGACCGCGCTGAACGGTGCCCGCGGCAGCCTCGTGCGCCGCAACGAGCTCGGCGAGACCACGGTCTCGGTCGCCGTGCCGATCCAGCGCTCGGGGGCGGTGCGCGGCGCGCTGCTGCTCTCGACGCAAGGGGACGCGATCGACCGGGTCATCGCCTCGGAGCGCTTCGGCCTGTTCCAGGTCTTCCTCGTCGCCGCGATGGTGATGGTGGTGCTCTCGATCCTGCTGGCCGGCGCCATCGCCGGGCCGGTGCGGCGCCTGGCGGAGGCCGCCGAGAAGGTGCGGATGGGGATCAAAACCCGCGAGGAGATCCCCGACTTCACCAGCCGCACCGACGAGATCGGCCACCTCTCCGGCGCCCTGCGGGACATGACCCAGGCGCTCTACAGGCGCATCGACGCGATCGAGAGCTTCGCCGCCGACGTCAGCCACGAGCTGAAGAACCCGCTGACTTCGCTCCGCAGCGCGGTCGAGACCCTGCCGCTCGCCCGCAACGACGATTCGCGCAGCCGCCTGATGGCGATCATCCAGCACGACGTGAAGCGCCTCGATCGCCTGATCAGCGACATCGCCGACGCCTCGCGGCTCGATGCCGAGCTCGCCCGCGCCGAGGCGCGCCGGGTCGACCTGCGCAAGCTCCTGTCCACGGTCGTCTCGGTGGCCAACGAGCGCAAGCGCCCGAAGGACTGCGTGATCCAGCTCGACGTCGACGCGCCCGCCGGCGACCAGGATGCGCCGTTCGCGATCATCGGGCACGACAGCCGACTGGGCCAGGTGGTCAACAACCTCCTCGACAACGCCCGCTCGTTCTCGCCGACGGAGGCGAAGGTCCGCGTCGCCCTGCGGCGGGTGCGCGGCGACATCGAGCTGATCTGCGAGGACGAGGGGCCGGGCATCCCCGAGCACGCCCTGGAGCGGATCTTCGAGCGCTTCTACACCGACCGCCCCGAGCAGGGCTTCGGCCAGAACTCGGGCCTCGGCCTCTCGATCTCCCGCCAGATCGTCCAGGCGCATCGCGGCTCGATCCGCGCCGAGAATCGCCCCGGCCCGGCCGACGAGGACGGCGAGCCGACGGTCCGCGGCGCCCGCTTCATCGTCCGCATCCCGGCGGCCCCGCGGCAGATGTCGGCGGCGTGACGGGGGTGGCGCGGCAACGGTCCGACCGAGGGCGACCGCTCCGCCTCTCTACCAAATGCTCCGGCAAAAGCGCGGGTCCCTTCTCCCAGGGGGAGAAGGACAGGATGAGGGGCGTGACATGTCCTGAGAGGGCACGCCCCTCCCCCCTCGGAGCGACCAGGTTCACGCCTGTCGGCGCGCCCGAACCGGACGGATCGCGCGAAACGCAGCGCGCCGGGCACGACCTTGCCATGACGGCGTTCGACGATGCCTGACCCGACAAGCCGACGAGACCGGCCGGGCTTCCCAGCTGCTCCGGCCGCCGGCCTACGCGAAACCGTCCACGCCACCTGCGTGGTCGTCGGCGCGGCGGGCGTGCTGATCCGGGGCGAATCGCGGGCCGGCAAGTCGAGCCTCGCGCTGGCGCTGATCGAACTGTGCACCCTTCAAGGAGGCTTCGCGGCGCTGGTCGGCGACGACCGGGTCCGCGTCGAAGCCCGCCACGGGCACGTGGTGGCGCGCCCGCACCCGGCCATCGCCGGCCTGATCGAGGTCCGCGGCCACGGGATCGTCGCGATCGACCACGTCCCGGCCTGCATCCTGCGTCTCGTCGTCGACCTCGTGGCTCCCGGGCCGCGCCTGCCCGAACCGCAGGAGCCGGAGGTCGCGATCGTCGGCGTCGCCCTCCCCTTCCTGCGGATCGACCGGGCGGCGCGGAACGTCGGCCTCGCGCCCGGGCTCGTCCTCGCGAAGCTGCTCGCGGCGACGCCCAGCGTGTCTTCGCAGTCGCACACGCCGCCTCGTTGCGGCGAGGCGCCCGCACCCCGTAGCGCGGGTGCGGCAGGCGTGGCATGATTGGGACGACGGGCGATCAAAACGTCGCGACGCCTTGAGCCTGTGCGTGCAATGCACAAATTGGCGGACTCGTTCACAGGACACCGGAATACGTGTCGATGATTGGCATGGTGCTCGTCACCCACGGACTGCTCGCGACCGAATTCCGGGCAGCGCTGGAGCACGTGGTCGGCCCTCAGAAGCAGATCGAGACCATCACGATCGGGCCGGAAGACGATATGGAGCTGCGGCGGCGGGACATCATGTCCGCGGTCGGCCGCGTCGACACCGGCACGGGCGTCGTCGTGCTCACCGACATGTTCGGCGGCACGCCGTCGAACCTGGCCCTGTCCTGCATGAACGGCGGCGCCGTCGAGGTGGTGGCGGGCATCAACCTGCCGATGCTGATCAAGCTCGCCAGCGTGCGCGACGCGGAATCGCTCGGCGACGCGGTGCTTCACGCCCAGGAAGCCGGCCGCAAGTACATCAACGTCGCCTCGCGCGTGCTCGCCGGCAAATAGTCTTCCCCCCGATCTTGCCGTCCCGACCGCCGACCCGTTACGCACGGTGACGGCCGCGCCGTGCGCGTGCCGGAACAGGCTCGCGCTGCCCACGGCGCGGCGACGGACAGGGAAGCGCGCCGGCGGATGGACGACCTCTTCGAGCCGGACGACGAGCCCCCGACCGTTCCGGAGGGCGGCTTCCTGCGGCGCCTGCCGATCATCAACCGGCGCGGCCTGCATGCGCGGGCCTCGGCCAAGTTCGTCCAGACCGTCGAGCGCTTCGACGCGCAGGTCACCGTCACGCGCGCCGGGGAGACGGTGGGCGGCCGCTCGATCATGGGCCTGCTGACGCTCGGCGCGGCGCAGGGCACCCACGTGACGGTCACCGCCGTCGGCGCCGACGCCGAGGCCTGCCTCGATGCGATCGAAGCCCTGCTCGCCAACAAGTTCGGCGAGGACGAGTAGCGGATCAAACTTAAATCCGGTCAATCCCTCCGGGGTGGCGGATCTGGGCTTCGCTCAAGCGCCGCGCGGGCTTGCCCGATACGGCCTCCGCTTGATCGCGCGGCGGCCTATCAGGCTCGGGCCGCGCGGCGCCAGACCACCGCCCGGGCGCCCGCGCCGAGGTGGAGCGTGCCGGCGACCAGCTCGCCGGCGCGGCGGGCGAGCTCGATCCGCATCTGCCCGCGGCGCCCGAACAGGCGCGTCACCACCCGCACCATCGACGCCTCCGACGGGTCGGCGATGATCGGGCGCGCCGCGTGGCGCGCATCGAGCGCCAGGAATTCCTCGACCGCAGCCGGGATCAGGGCCGAGTCGGAGACGTGCTCGACGTCGGCCGCCGCGTCCTCGGCGGACAGGATGCCGACGACGCAATCGGCCGGAACCGTCCGGCGCCCGTCGGCGCGGGCGGCGAGGGCCGGGCG
>NZ_VRUT01000043.1:0-31646 GCF_008039465.1 Methylobacterium sp. WL120
CTGGCCGGCCTCGGCGGTGCGACGCGCGTCGCGCTGGCGGCGGGCCTCGTCGGGGCGGACCTCGCACCCCTCGCCGACACCGCGGCGGATCGCGCACCCTGGATCATCGATGCCGCCGAACTCCTCGCCCGCGGGCGCCGCCCGGACGCGGCCCTGCGGGTGGTCGCCGTGGCGCCGATGGGCGATCCGGCGGGCCAGCAGGCGCTCCGCGCCGGGCTCGCCGACGAGGTCTTGCGCTGGCCCGTGGTCCAGGCGGAGTGGCGGCCGGTGCTGGCGGCGCTTGCCGCCGACCGCCCGTTCGCCGCGAACACGCAGCGTTCCGCGTCGGCCGCAGACGCCCTGCCGCGCTTCCCCCACGCCCGCGTGCTCGTGGCCGACGACAGCGCCGTGAACCTGGAGGTCGCGGTCGAGGCCCTGGCGCGCTGCGGCGTGACCGACGTGATCACCGTCGGGGACGGGGCGCAGGCGGTGGCCGCGAGCGCCGCCGCCCGGTTCGACCTGATCCTGATGGACGGCAGCATGCCGGTCCTCGACGGGTTCGAGGCGACGCGCGCCATCCGCCGCCGCGAAGCCGAGGCCGGCGCCGCCCGCCTGCCGGTCGTCGCGATGACCGCGCACGTGATCGGCGACGGCGCCACGGCGTGGCAGGACGCGGACATGGACGGGACGCTGGCCAAACCCTTCACCCTGGCCCAGCTCGCGCAGGTGCTCGGCCGCTTCGTCGCCGCGGACGCGCCCGGCATGGACACGGGGACGGCGCCCAAAGCACTCGACGACGACGCGGCGACGCCGACGGCCGGCCTGGCGACGCGCGACGACGCGCCAGCGCTTCCCGACGCACCGGCGCTCTTGGACCGCGAAACCCTCGAAGGCCTCGCCGAAATGGGCGACGGCGCCTTCCTGGCCCGGGTGCTCGGCCTCTACACGGCGCAGGCACCGGTGGCGCTCGCCGCCTTGGAAGCCGCGATCCCGAACGGCGACGCGGCCGTCGTCGCCAGCGCCGCCCACGGGTTGAAGTCGATGAGTGCCAACGTCGGAGCGATCCGGCTGGTCGGACTGCTCGCCGCCGTCGAGGGGCGGGCACGTGGGGAGCGAGCGATCCCCGACACGCGGCAGATCGCGCAAATCCGCGCCGTGTTCGAGGAGACGCTCCAGGCGCTCGCCGACGATGCGGTCCGGCGGGATCTGGCGGCTTAGGGTGGGAATCCGCTCACCTTGGCCGTGGGATGGTCTGCTGAGGGCGGTGACCGGACTTTGGCCTTTCGCCCTGAAGCGGACGTTCCCTTTCCGACCCAACTCGGTCATTCGAACCGGGCACCACGCTTTCCAACCGAGCAGAAGCCAGTCGGTTGGAAGGAGGCATGTCGCGACAACTGCTTCAGTCCGCCGTCGATGAAATCAAGCGCGATGCAGATCTGAACCAAATGCAACCATTCAGTCGTTGATAGTGCCGTACCAATCCCGCATTCGCCCGGGGTTCAAAGCTTGATCTGCCGAAATTGCGTCAGATCGAAGGGCAGCCCGAAACTGATCCGGTGATTGTCCATAGATTTCCTTGAATGCACGTGAACCGTGGCTGATACTCGAGAAACCGATCTGTTCCGCGAAAAAACCGATCGACGTTTCTGTGTCCTGTCGGGATATCAGCAGCCGCAGACGAGCGGCACGTCGACGCTTGACGACCGTTTCGACGCCGCCGACGGCTTGCATTGCTCGATACAAAGAAGATCGTGAAACACCGATGCTACGGGCGATAGCATCGGAGCTCAAATCTGCCGCAAGGTTGTTGTCGATGAAGATTTCCGCCCTCAGGCGCCGCGATGACTCCAAATTGCTTTCGCCGACTGCGTCACTGTAAGCCGCATCGGACCTTCCCAGGACCTGACCGAGCATATTGGTGATGACGTGACCGATCCCGGCGGCTGAGGTCTCTGGGAAACTCGATGCACAGCGCAGGAAAGAAAGCACGGCTTTGCCAAGTGAGCCTGGCTCACTCCCGGGAAGGGTGCTTCCATGCAGATGGCGCACGTCCGGCGAGACAGCTTCGACTTGATCGCGGGCCAAGATGACTGTGACGAGATCGCCGTCGTCCACGATCGACCGCATCGGTTGGGTCGCATCGAAGAGAACGGCGTCACCCGGGACAAGACGACGCTCGTCCCCAGGACGACCGCTCACGACCCGGCCGGAGCGTAAGACTTGGAGATAGTAGTGCTCGAAACCGTCGCGCCGAATGTGCACGAGGTCCCGCCTATGATCGGCGCCGATGAGTTGCCGATCGTACACCGTCAAGCGGCCGAAATGTTGCGCGGCGATGGTTGCCTCGAATGCATCTCCCAGGAGGTACGTCGCCGCGCCGCTCGACTGGATCATATCATGATAGAAGCCGAAGCTGTCGGCCGAAGCCCTGCTCAAATGCCTTTGCTGGGGGTTCTTCGACCGCGGGATACCAGAACTTGTCATACTCTCGTCATTTGCAGCAGTAGAATACGTCCATCGTTTAGCAGGATGGCCGGGTCGCGGCCAAGCCAAAGAGCAGCGATCGGCCCTGATGGCGCGCTGATCCTGACGTCCATGGGTCGATCCCTAAATAGCCCGATGGACGTCGACAATGAGTCCTGGGAAGGTCCGCTTCCCTCCCATGCTGGCCTTAGGTTTCTGCTTCACCAAGTGCCCCGCAAGCGGACGCTCCCAGTTTCTGCAATGGGTCGCCGGCAGACAATGACACGGCCAAGCTGACTGCGTTTTGAACCGAGAGCATTTCCCGTCGAAGCGGTGGCCGGTTCGGCGGAAGGTAATGCAGCACCGCAAAGAGAGTGAGCAGGATCAGCCGAACTGCTCGCGCAGGATGCGCTCGTCGAGGCTGTGGCCGGGGTCGTGCAGGAGCACGAGGTGGGTCTCGCGGTCGAGCCAGGTGTCCACCATCGACACCCGGCGGAACTCGGTGTGGTCGGCCACCGCCGCGACGGGCCGGTGCTCGGCGTCGAGCACCTCGATGCGGATGTGGGCGTGGTCCGGCAGCAGGGCGCCGCGCCAGCGCCGGGGCCGGAACGCCGAGATCGGGGTCAACGCCAGGAGCTTGGCGTTCAGCGGCAGGATCGGGCCGCCCACCGACAGGTTGTAGGCGGTGGAGCCCGCCGCCGTCGCGGCCAGCACCCCGTCGGCGATCAGCTCGGGCAGCCGCACCTGCCCGTCGACGGAGATCTTGAGCTTGGCGGTCTGGTGGGTCTGCCGCAGCAGGTAGACCTCGTTGATCGAGCGGGCGCGGTGGCTGCGCCCCTCGGTGTCGTGCGCCTCCATCAGCAGCGGGTGGACGACGCTGCGATGGGCCGCCTCCAGGCGCTCCAGCAGCGTGTCCTCGCGGAACTCGTTCATCAGGAAGCCGACGGTGCCGCGGTTCATGCCGTAGATCGGCTTCTTCGCGTCCATGAAGCGGTGGAGCACCTGCAGCATCAGGCCGTCGCCGCCGAGCGCCACCACCACGTCCGCTTCTTCCGGCGCGACGTGGTCGTAGCGCCGCATCAGGGCGGCGGCCGCCTCGCGGGCGTCGAGCGTCGGGCTCGCGACGAAGGCGACCTTGTGGAAGCGCGGCATGCGGGACCCGGGACCACCTCAGTTGACGCGGGGCCGGCGCCGGGCTCGATCGAGCGCGTGCCGCCTTCGCCGTCGGGAGAGCCATAGCATGGAGCGTCCGCTCCTCGTCTATACCACCTTCTCGATGCCGAGACGGCGCTCGCGGTCGGGGAGACGCTGGTGCGCGACAGGCTCGCGGTGCGTCAACGTGCTGCCCGGGATGCGCTCGGTCTACGCCTGGAAGGGCGCGGCCGCGCACGCCGACGAGGTCGTCGCGTTCGTGAAGACGCGCGCCGGCCTCTCGGAGACCTTGGCGGCGTCGCTGAAGGCGCGCCACCCTTACGAGACGCCGATCATCCTGCATCTGCCCGTCGCGGACGCCGACCCGGACACGACGGCCTGGATTCTGGCCGAGACTCAGGCTCCGCCGGTCGGATAGCTGCGGCCCTTCCAGACGGCCGCGCCGGCGCGCTTGCGGCGCAGCAGCACGTTCCACTGGATCGCCAGCGCGACGACCACCGCCGCCGGGTGGAGCGGGATGGTCGCGGCCGGCTCGTCCGTCACCAGGGTGATGGCGGCACGGGTCGCGAGCGAGACGGCGAGCGCGGCGAGCGCCAGGAACCAGGTCGCGCCGGAGAGCCCAACCAGCAACCCGGCGAGCACGAGCAGGGCCGGCATCACGTGGCCGAGGCCCAGCAGCGCGGTCCAGACCGGCAGCGCCACCGGCGTCGCCATGCCCTCGTGGGCGTTCTTCGAGAAGCCGGCCCAGCACTGCGAGAAGCCGGTGTACATCCGGCAGTCGGCGAGCGCATGGCCCGCGACGAGGTCGGTGCGGTGGCCGGCGGCGCGCAGCAGACGCGGCAGCTTCACCCCGTCGTGCAGGAAGCGGCGGATGGCGCCGTGGCCGCCGATGGCCGCGTAGGCGTCGCGCCCGATCAGCAGCATCTGCCCGCAGGCCGCGCCCAAAGCCGGCCGCATCGAGGCGCGCATCATCGCCACCGGAAGGTAGCCGACGAGCAGGAAGTTGATCATCGGCACGGTGAGCTTCTCGCCCAGCGTCCCCATCACCTGCCGCGGCACGGCGCTGACGAGCCCCGATCCGCTGCGGCGGGCGTGGGCGACGAGCCCGGCCGCCGCGATCGGCTTCAGCCGCACGTCGGCGTCGACGAACAGGAGGTGCACGCCGCGCGCTTCGCCGGCCAGGTGCGCGCAGGCGTGGTTCTTGCCGGTCCAGCCCTCGGGCAGGGGCGGCACCGGCACGAGGCGCAGACGCGGTTCGGCCAATGCGAGGCCGGAGACGATCGCGGCGGTGGCGTCGGTCGAGTGGTCGTCGCCGACCAGCACCTCGATCGCGACGCCGACGCTGGCGAGCGCCGCGCGTACGGTCTCGGCGATGTGGCCGGCTTCGTTGCGCGCCGGGATCAGGATCGAGACGAGGCCCGCCTCGCCGGGCTCGGGCTCGGGCGTGCGCAGCAGCGTCAGGTTCATCGCGGCGAGGACAGCTGGGAGGAGGGCGGCCGCCAGCGCCAGGATCGCGAGGACGAGGAGCAGAGGGTCGGCCATCAGCGACGCGCGTCCTCGGGGGGGGGCTGAGATTGCGACGGCAAGTGAGAGTGCAACTGCGATTGCGTGTGCAACGGCAAATGCGATTGAGACTGCATATGCGGTTGGAATTGCGATCGAAGCTGCGACTCGGGGTTGCCGACCGCCGCCCGGTGACCGGGCTCGAAGCGTCGCCCGCGCAGGGTCGCCGCCAGCCGGCGCCAGCCGTCGTACAGGCCGCCGACGCCCTGGCGTCCCGAGACGAGGTCGCGGAACCGTGCCGGGTCGCGGGCGACCACGTCGGCGCTCAGGCGGTCGAGGATTGCGGTGAGGTCGGCTTCCAGCCGTGCCAGGCGCTCGCCCCGCGGCAGGTCGGCCAGGACACGGCCCGAGACCGGCGCGCCGAAGGCCGCGCAGGCCTCCGCGCCGCTCTCGTCCCAGAACGCGTATTCGAGGGCCAGTGGCACGAACTGCGCGTCCGGCGCGATCTCGGCCAGCCTCGCGACGCCGGCGCGCAGGTCGAGGGGCCGCGCGCGCACGTCGGCGAAGCGCCCCTGGGCGGTGATCCAGAGGACGCTCGCCGGCCGGGCCAGGATCTCGCGCGAGGCGGCCATGAACTGCGCCGCGCCCCGGGGCGTGTCGAGGTCGACGCCGAAGGCGCCCATGCGGCGGAAGACGCCGTAGCGTTCCAGCATCCGCGCGTCGAAGGGCGCATAGCTCGACCGCTCGGGGAAGAGCCGCCCGGCGAGCAGGATGATCACCGCCGCGTCCCACCAGGCCGGATGGTTGCAGTAGACCACCACCGGCCCCGGGCCGAGGTCCGGCTGCAGGCCCCAGCGCGCGAGGCGCAGGGCGTTCATCCGCCGCCGGAGGAAGCGGTCGAAGTAGGCGACCATGAACCGCCACACCACTGGCGAGGCCGGCGGCGGCGCCCGGAACCGGCGGCTGCGATCGGGCGCGTCGGCCATGCGCTCAGGCCCCGGCCGGAGCGCCGGGTGCCGTCCCGCCGGTCACGCGGATTCGCTGAGCTGCCCGCGGGCGTCGGAATCGTGCGCGTCGGCGGCGATCCAGCCCGACATCATCACCATCGGCATGCCGGGGCCGGGGTGGGCTGCGCCGCCGGCGAGGTAGAGGTTGCGCACCTGCCGCGAGCGGTTGCCGGGCTTGAACGCGCCCATGACCTTGCCGTGGGAGGCCAGCCCGTAGATCGCGCCGTTGAGCACGTGGTAGCGCTCGTGGATGTCCTGCGGCGTGAGATGCCGCTCGACGACGATGCGCTCCTCGAGGTCCGGCATGCCGGCGGTGCGCTTGAGCTTGTCCAGGATCACCTGCCGGTAGGCCGGGAACATCGTCTTCCAGTCGTGGTGTGGGCGCAGGTACGGCGTGTGCACCAGCACGTAGAGCGCCTCGCCGCCGTCGGGTGCCACCGACGGGTCGGTGGAGGAGGGCGCCGCCAGGTAGGCGGTCGGGTCCGGGGCCGGCTCGCCCTTGCGGTAGATCCAGTCGAACTCCTCCTCCGGGTCCTTGGAGAAGACGAAATCGTGGTGGTTCAGGTGCTCGTAGCGCTTGTTCAGACCGAGATAGAGCACGACGCCGGAGCAGGCCGGCTCGGGGTTCTTCTTGGCGTAAGCCTTGCCGGCGTCGCCGCCGACCAGCTCCGTGTAGGTCCGCACCGAATCCATGTTGGAGATCACCGCATCGTAGGCGGTGGAACCGAACTTGGTCCGCACACCCTTCACGGCGCCGGCCGACACGTCGAGGCCCAAGACCTCCTCGCCCGGCTTCAGCGTCGCGCCGAGTTCGGTGGCGAGCTTGGCCAGCGCCTCGGCGACGGCGCGGGTGCCGCCCATCGGGTACCAGACCCCTTCGGCCGTCTGCATGTGGGCGATGGCGCAGAGCACCGCCGGCGCGCCGTAGGGCGAGGAGCCGACATACTGCACGAAGTGGTCGAGCATCTGGGCCAGGCGGGCGTCCTTGACCTTGCCGCGGATCGTGCTCGCCACCGAGGCGTGCATGCGCAGCGCGAGCACGTCGCGCAGCGTGCCGGGGTTGAGGTTGGCGCGGATGTTGATGGTGTCGAACAGGTCCTCGACCGGCTTCCAGAAGAAGAACTTCTCCGAGATGCCGTGCAGGTTCTCGGAGACGTCGAGGAATTTCCGGTAGCCCTCGCCCGCACCGCTGCCGGGGGCGAAGCGATCCATGTCGGCGGCCATGCGGGCGACGTCCTGCATCAGGTCGATGCGGGTGCCGTCGTCGAAGAAGCAGCGCCATTGCGGGTCGAGCCGGCGCAGGTCGAGATAGTCGTGCAGGTTGCGGCCGGCCTCGGCGAAGATGCGCTCCAGCACGCGGGGCACGGTGAGGATCGTCGGCCCCATGTCGAACCGGAAGCCGCCCTCGTGCAGCACCGCCGCCTTGCCGCCGAGCCAGTCGTTCTTGTCGTAGACCGTGACCCGGTGTCCGCGCGCCGCGCTCACGCAGGCGGCTGCGAGGCCGCCGAGCCCGCTGCCGACGACGGCGACCGTGGAATCCTGGCTCATGACGATCGATACTCCCGGCACGCCCGCGACGACGGCGTCCGCTTGATGGAAGCTAGGCAGAACGGACCGGCGGTCAACGCGCCACCGGGTCGCGCCGGACGGTCCGTCATGCCGTCCGCCGCGAAACGAGAAGGAGCGCGGCGCCAAGCCCCGCGAAGCCGATCGCGAACAGCACGCCCCAGGCCGCCAGCGCCGCGCCGGCGCCGTCGCCCAACGCACCCTGGTAGGCCTCGATCGCCCAGGCGTTCGGGGTGAACCAGCCCGCCTGCTGCAGCCAGGGCGGCATCAGGAAGCGCGGCACCATGCTGCCGCCCACCGCCGAGAGCAGCAGCACGCCGAAGGTCGAGGCGAGGTGGGCCTGCTGGCGGGTCGCGGCGGCGGCGCAGGCGGCGAGCGCCAGCCCGGCCGCCATCGCCGAGACCAGGATGCAGGTGACGAGGAAGGCCGGCCAGTGCGGCCCGATCTCGACGCCGTAGAACAAGGCCGCGGCCGCGAAGATCAGCCCGGCCTGGGCGACGCCCTGGAGGGTGAGGAAGGCGAACTTGCCCAGCACGATCACCGCGAGCCCGCCCGGACCGGCCATCAGCCGGTCGGCGAGGCCGGTGGCGCGCTCCTCGGTGAGCGACATCGCCCCCTGCATCGCGGCGAACAGCAGGAACACCGCGGTGATCGCGCCGGCATAGTAGCGCACCCGCTCGTTGGCGGCGCCGGCCGCGGTGCTGCGCCTCTCCACCAGGGAGGCGAAACTGAACGGCTCCTTCTTGGCGCGCTGCTCGGCGAAGGCCTGGTCGAGGAAGGCGCGCTCGTCGGCGCCGATCTTGCCGCTGCGCTCGACGTCGGCGACGACCCGCGACAGCACCACGTCGGGCAGCGCCTCGTTCAGCACGCGCTGGAGCTGGCCCAGCGCGATCGGGGTCGCGAGCGCCTTGGCCGGGCTCTCGACCAGCACCACCGGCTGCTCCGCCGCCGCGCCGGCGGCCGGCGCGGACAGGTCGCCGCGGATTGCCAGCGCCACGTCGACCTCGCCGCGGCGCACCGCCGCGACGACGCCCGGCAGGTCGCGCTCGGGCAGGCGGGTGACGCGAAGGGACGGGTCGGCCTCCAAGGCCTTCATCAGGCGCTCGGTGGTGGCGGTGCCGGCGAGGTCGGCCAGCCCGAGATGGATGCGGATGCGGTCGCCGATCGCGCCCGAGAAGATCGCGGCGAAGATCACGAAGATCACGGTCGGCAGCACGAAGGCCATGGTGAGGGCGGCGCGGTCGCGGATCAGGCTGATCCACATCACGCGGAAGGCGGCGCCGATCATCGGCCGGCCCCGGCCGCGCGCAGGGCCGCGGGGTCGCCGGCCAGCGCGTCGAGATAGAGCGCCTCGAGGCCGGGCGCCCGCACGCGGACCTCGCAGGCCGGCACCGCCTGCGCGCGCAGCGCGTCGAGCAGGTCCGCGCCGTCGAGGACACGGCCGACGCCGGGGGCGGCGCGCCAGACCAGCGGGCTGTGCGAGGGCGCGAACCCGGCATGCCGCAGGGCCTGGTCGGCCGCCGGCCCGGCGGGGAGGGTCAGGGCGACCTCGCGCTCGGGGACGCCTTGGCGAAGCTCGGCCAGCATGTCGGCGAGCGTGCCTTCGCGAACGATGCGGCCGGCGGCCATGAAGGCGGCGCGGTCGGCCAGGCGCTCGGCCTCGGCGAAGTCGTGGGTGGCGATCAGGATCGCGGTGCCCTCCTGGCGCAGGCGGCCGAGCACGGCGTGGATCGCGGCCCGCGCCGTCAGGTCCACCCCTTGCGTCGGCTCGTCGAGGAGCACCAGGCCCGGCTTGCACATCAGGCTCGCGGCGATGTTCACCCGGCGCTGGTAGCCGCCGGACAGCAGCCCGACCGGGCGTCCCGCCGCCTCGGCGACGTCGGTGAGCGCCATGGCCTCGGCCACGGCCCCCGTCCGCTCGCGCCGGCCGAGGCCGGCGAGCTGGGCGAACACGCCGAGGTTCTCGGCGACGGTGAGGCGGGGATAGAGCGCGATCTCCTGCGGCACCCAGCCGATTCCGCGCCGCGCGGCGCGGACCCGGAACGGATCGTGCCCGCCGACCCGGACCGTTCCGGCCTGCGGCGCGAGGCGCCCGGCGATCAGGCGCATCAGCGAGGTCTTGCCGGCGCCGTTCGGCCCGAGCAGCGCCAGGATCTCGCCCGCGTCGAGGACGAGATCGACGGCGTCGAGCACGCGGCGGTCGCGATAGGCGAGGGCGGCGCCCGCGACGCGGACGAGAGGCTCCGTCACGGCGCGCCTCAGCGTCGGGGCAGGGCGCGGGCGAGGCGGACCCGCAGGGCGGACCCGGGCTCGCGCAGGTCGAAGGCGGCCTCGGCGAAGGTCGGGCGGGCCTTGAGCCCGGCGCCGCCGGAGAAGCCGTAGGGTTCCATGGGCAGGCCGAGGCCGGTCCGGTCGAGCCGGCGGTTGCCGTTCACGTCCTCGAACGCGGCGACCGCGTAGCGGCCGGCCGTCACGTCGCGGAACACCACGGTGACCGCGCCGCCGCGCGCGGTCGTCTCCTGCCCGGCGCTGCACGCCTCCTCCGACAGCCCGCCCTGGCACAGGGCGACGGAGACCGAGGCGCCCGGGTCGGCCCCCTCCACCAAGACCTCCACGGTGGCCGCGGTCGCCGGCAAGGCGGCGAGGGCCGCGACGAGGACCGTCGCCATCCGGGCGAGCACCCAGGCGGATGGGGGAATCGAGAGCGACGTGCGGAGGGTGCGGCGCCCGCTCAACCTCACGAGGTCTCGCCGCCGGTGGCCAGCGCGGCGGTCTCGGGCACGCCGGAGGTCTCGGCGACGCGGGCGCCGGCCAACTCCTCGATCAGCAGGCGCGCGGAGATGCGCGCGCCCTCGTAGATCACCGGCAGGCCCGAGCCCGGATGCGTGCCGCCGCCGACGAGGTACAAGCCCGGCCCGAAGCGGTTGTGCGGGCGGAAGTACAACATCTGCATCAAATCGTGCGCAAGGTTGAACGTCGCCCCCTCGTACACCGAGAAGTTGTCCCGCCACTCGACCGGGTCGACGATGCGCTCGAAGCGAATGCGGCTCTCGACGTCGTCGAGGCCGAGGAGCTTCAGGCGCTCCAGCACCAGGGCGCGGTAGGTCGCGCGGGTGGCGGGCCAGTCGATCCCGGACTTCAGGTTCGGCACCGGCACGAGGACGTAGAGGGCGGTGTGCCCGGGGGGCGCCATGCCGCCGTCGGTGTAGCCGGCATGCTGCACGTAGACCGAGGGCTGCATCGGCAGGATGCCGTCGGTGATCTCGCGGATGTTGCGCGCGTAGTCCTCCGCCAGGAGGATGGTGTGGTGCCCGAGGCTGTCGGGCACTTTCCCCTCGATGCCGAGGTACATCATGAAGGTCGAGCACGACAGGCGCGCCTTCTCGATCTTCCGGTCGCGCCAGCGCGGGCGGTGCTCCTCCGGGACGAGGTCCTGGATCACCCGTGCGAAGTCGCCGTTGATCACCACGGCGTCCGCCGCGATCCGCTCGCCGTCCACGATCACGCCGTCGGCGCGCTTGCCGTCGAAGGTGACGCGCTCAACCGAGGTGCCGAGGCGGATGTCGACGCCCATGCGGCGGCACAGGCCCGCCATCGCCTCCGAGATCGCACCGCACCCGCCGACCGGGTGGTAGACGCCGTGCTCGTATTCGAGGAACGAGAGGATCGTGAACAGGCTCGGACACCTAAACGGCGACATGCCGAGGTATTTGGTCTGGAACGCGAAGGCGAGGCGGACCCGCGGGTCCTTGAAATAGCGCTGCAGGTCGCGGTCGACGCTGCGGCCGGGATGCAGGTGGGGCAGCGCCCGCAGCATCCCGGGGCTCGCCATGCTGCGCAGGGTGTGGAACGCCTGCTCCAGCACCGGCTTGAAGAACTTCAGCTTGACGCGGTTGTCGGCGAAGAACTGCTTGACGTTCTTGGCGTCTTCCGGGGCGATGCGCGCGACCTCGGCCTCCAGCCGGTCCATGTCGCCGGTGGCGCGGATCTCGCCGCCCGCCTCGAAGACGAGATGGTACTGAGGATCGAGCCGCTCGAGCTTGACGTGATCCTCAAGCCGCTCCCCGCAACTATCGAAGATGTCGGCGAGAATCTGGGGATAGAGGAAGAAGGTCGGGCCGATGTCGAACTTGTAGCCACCGGGCGCCGACACCGTCTTGGTCCGGCCTCCGACCTGCCCGTCCTTCTCGATCAGCGTGACCTGAAGACCGGCGCGCGCCAGCAACAGGGCCGTGGCGAGACCGCCGGGCCCCGCACCGACGACGACGACCCGGCGCCCGGACAACGTCCGCAGGCCCTCACGTGATTGAAGCAACGCGCCCGACTCCCCGATCCGAACTTCCCGGCGGACGACGGGCTGCCGCCCGCTCCACCGTGCGGTCAAGCTAGCTCGCTGCGGGGTCAAGGCAATGGGTGCTCATTGTCGCGCGCAGTGCGAAGCTCGCACGCGAGGCGATGCAGCGCGATCGCGCCGGCGGTGGCGACGTTGAGCGAATCGAAGCCGGGGACCATGGCGATGCGCAACCCGCGCATCCGCGCCAGCACCGAGGCCGGCAGTCCGGGGCCTTCGGTTCCGAGGATGAGCAGCGCGCGCGACGGCGGCGCGAGGTCGGCGACATCCTCGGCGCCGGACGGGCTCAACGCGAGCGGTTCCAGGCCAAGGGCGGCGGCCGTCGCGAACCAGTCGACGCCGGGATCGAGGCGGGCGAAGGGGACGGTGAGGGCGGCGCCGGCCGAGACGCGGATCGCCTTGCGGTAGAGCGGATCGCAGGTGCCGGCGTCGAGCAGCACCGCGTCGGCGCCGAAGGCGGCGGCGTTGCGGAACAGGCCGCCGACGTTGTCGTGGTTGGTCAAGCCGGCCAGGCCTACGACCAAAGCCGGGGCGGGCGCCTGCGGAACGAGCACCTCGGCGCCCGCGTCGTCGCCGCGGATTCCGACGGCCAGCACGCCGCGATGGATCGGGAACCCCGCCACCGCACTCATCACGGCGCGGTCGGCGACGAACATCGGCGGCCGTTCTGGACAAGCCTCGATCGCGGCCGCGAGCCCGGCGACGCGCTCGGGCAGCAGCAGGATCGATTCGGTGCGGAAGCGGGCACGCGGCGACAGCATCAGCCGCAGCGTCACCTCGCCCTCGACGATGAAGCGCCCGGCGCGCCCGACGAGGTCGCGCTCGCGCATCGCCGCGTAGGGGGCGATGCGCGGATCGGCCGGGTCGGAGATCTGGATCATGCCGGAAGGTCACGATCGCAAGGAGACATCATGCGCCCGGGCACCGGGAACCGCTCACGCCGGCGGGCGGCCGCCCATGCGGACCGCCAGCGGGTCGGCCTCGGCCTTGGTCGGCACCTTCACCAGGGCCTCGCCGTCGAGCACGACCTCGCCGGCCACCGCGCAGGTGCACTTGAGGCGGGCGCGGCGCCGCTCGGGCACCAGCTCGGCCACCTCGACGGTGACGTCGACGGTGTCGCCGATGCGCACGGGCGCACGGAAGTTCAAGGTCTGGCTGATGTAGACCGCGCCGGGGCCGGGGAGGCGGGTGCCGAGCACCGCCGAGATCAGCCCGGCGGTGTAGAGGCCGTGGGCGATGCGGGTGCCGAACGGCGTGCGCGCCGCGAAGTGCTCGGACAGGTGGATCGGGTTGCGGTCGCCGGTGATCTCGGCGAACCCGACCACGTCGGAGGAGGCGATCGTCTTCGAGAGGGTCTCCGAGAGCCCGACTTCGAGGTCCTCGAAGTAGAGAACGCGCAATTCGGGCAACATCTGAGACTCCTCGTTCCGGCCGAACGGATTCGGTCCGATGGCCGACCCGCCTCGCACAGGACGGCCTCCGAATCCAGCCGGACGAAACGCGTAAGCGCGGCTCGACAGCAGGCACCGGGTGGGCGAAGAGGCGGCCCGCCCCGTAACGGACACCGTCGCCCGCTTGGATTCCGCCGCCTCTCCCCCGCTCCGCACCGTCGTCCTGCGCGTCGCGGGCCTGAACCTCGGCTATTTCGGCATCGAGATCGCGGTGGCGCTGGCGATCGGCTCGGTAGCGCTGATCGCCGACAGCCTCGACTTCCTGGAGGATGCGGCGATCAACCTGCTGATCTTCGCAGGCCTCGGCTGGAGCGCGGCCAACCGCGCGCGCCTCGGCACGGCGATGGCCGGCATCCTGATGGTGCCGGCGCTGGCCACCGCCTACGCGGCCTACGAGAAGGTCTCGGACATGAGCGCGCCGGCGCCGCTTCCGCTGACGCTGACCGGGCTCGGGGCGCTCGCGGTGAACCTCACCTGCGCCCTGATGCTGTCGCGCCACCGCGACGGCGCAGGCAGCCTGACGCGTGCCGCCTGGCTGTCCGCCCGGAACGACGCCTACGCCAACCTCGCGATCATCGCCGCCGGCCTCGTCACCGCGTTCCAGCCCTCGCCCTGGCCCGACCTGATCGCGGCGGCCGGCATCGCCATCCTCAACGCGGATTCGGCCGGCGACATCCTTCGCGCAGCCGCCGCCGAGCGCCGCGCCGCGCACGACGCAGGACGGACCCCGTGAGAATCTTCCCGATCTCCGACCTCCACCTCGAGCGCCGCCGCCTCGACCTGATCGCCCCGCCGAGCGGGCCGTTCGACGTCATGGTCTGCGCCGGCGACCTTTACGAAGGACACCCCGAGCGCGGGCTCGCCGCCGTGCTGGCGCTGGCCGGAGGCAGGCCGGTCGTCCTCGTGCCGGGCAACCACGAGCATTATGCGCCGACCGGCGACGGGCGCACTGCGCCCGAGCTCCTCGCCGCGCTCGCGGCCGAGGTTGGCCGCCTGAACGAAGGCGGCGCCCGCATCCACCTGCTTCGGCACGGCGCCGCCTGCCTCCTCGACGGGGTCCGGTTCGTCGGCGCGACCCTGTGGAGCGACTGGTCGCTGGCGGGGCGCTGGCTCGGGCCGGACGCCCCCGACCGCCCGGCCGACCCGGTGGCCTACGCGGCCGACCGCATGACCGACCCGATCACCGGCTCGCGGGAGTATCGCGGCTCGATCCGCAAGGCGGACGGCACGGTCTGGCTGCCCGCCGACGCGATGGCGGCGCACGCCTTGGAGCGGGCCGAGCTGCTGGCGACCCTGGCACAGCCCTTCCACGGGCCGACGGTGGCGGTGACGCACCATCCGCCGAGCCCGCGTGCGGCCGACGCCTTCCGCGACGCACCGGGGGTGCCGTGGTGGGTGCCGGCCTTCTACGCGACGACGGTGCTCGACGACCTCGACGACGCGGCGCGACCCGACCTGTGGGTGTCCGGCCATTTCCATGCGGGGCACGACATGGCGATCGGCCGCTGCCGCTGGGTGGCGAACCCGGTCGAGGGCGCGACCTACGCCGCCGACCGCCTCGTCACGCTGGCGCGAAGCCCGGCCTGAGCGACGACCGCGGACGACCCGCCCGGCGCGAAACCTCGTGCGCGGTTCGCGCGTAAGGCTGCCACGTCCTTCCGCGGGAGAACCTTGTCCGTGAACACCTTCCTCGCCGTCGTCCTCGTCTGCGCCAACGCGATCGCGCAGGAAGCCTGCACCGACGACAAGGCCTTGGAGGTGCGCAAGGTCCGCGTCGCGAACGAGCTCGGCTGCACCACCGGCTGGCAGGAGATCATCGCCCGCACGGATTTGCGCGACGAGATCGGCAAGACCTCCTACCTCAAGACCGAGTGCCGCCGGGTGAAGAACGCCCCGTGACCGCAGCGCACCTCAGCGGCCGGCCGTGAAGGCGACCGGCCCGGTGGCGAAGCGGATCTCGCCGGCGCCGTTGCGAATCTTGACCCCGGCATAGTGGATCGCGTCGTCGCGGTTCCGGAACAGCCCGCCGGCGATGCCGCGGCTCTCCAGCGCGACCCAGCAGCCGCTTTCATCCTGCCCGATGGTGAAGCTGAGACCGGGTCTTGCGGCGGCTGGGCGGGCGAGCGACGGGACGGCGGCGGTCGACAGGTTCGGCATGGTTTCACGCGGGGCTGGCGCGGTCCCGGGGATGGGACCGCACCGCCAAGATCGGGCCGCGACCGTGAGGAATCGAGCGGTCAGGCCGCACGACGCCGTGAGGGTGTCGTTAGGGAACGCCCTACTTGTCGTACTTCACGTAGGCGAAGCGTGGGTCCGTCGGCGTGCCCTCCAGGCCGTCGCCCTCCAGGCCCGGCTGCCAGGAGACGACCTCCTCGATCTTGCGGGCCAGCGCAAAGTCCTTATCGGTGATGCCCTTGGCGGCATGGTTCATCAGCCGCACCTCGACCCAGGCGTAGGAGGCGGTGAGGTCGGGGTGGTGCCACGCCGCCTCGGCGAGGTGTCCGACGGCGTTGATCACCATCAGCGTGCTCTTCCAGCTGGCAGTCTTGTAGGTGCGGCGAATCCACCCGTCCTCGTATCGCCAGGCCGGTATCTCGGCGGCGATCCGTGCGGCGATGGTCGCGTCGTCGAGGGCGCCTTCGCGCGGTTCGGCCATGGTCGTCTCTCCCGATCGGTTTTCCCCGCCCGAGCCTGCCCCGGCGGCCGCGACCGCGCAAGGCGGATGTGGACGGGCCGCCCCCCGCGCCCTAAGACCTCTGCACAATGGTTCCGCGGGCGCCGGTGCCTCACGGTTCCGGCCGAGTACGGCACAAGGCCAAGATCGGCCGAGACGATCTCTAGGGAGAAGGCGCGATGCTGTCACGGCGCGGATTGCTCGCCGCCGCGCTCGCCGGCCTGCCGATGCTGTCGCATCGGGCGCTGGCGGCGCCGAGCGTACGCCTCGGCAGCCTGCCCTTCGGCACGGTCGCGTGGGAAGCCGCGCTGATCAAGGCGCGCGGGCTCGACGCCGCCAACGGCTTCAACCTCGACCTCGTGAAGCTCGCCGGCAACGACGCGGCGCGCATCGCCTTCATGGGCGGCCAGGTCGACGTGATCGTCGGCGACCTGCTCTGGGCGGCCCGCCTCGGCAACGAGGGCCGCGCGATGCGCTACGTGCCGGCCTCGACCTCGGAGGGCGCCGTGATGGTGCCCGCGGCAAGCCCGGTGAAGACCCTCAAGGACCTCGAAGGCAAGCGCCTCGGCGTCGGCGGCGGCCCCCTCGACAAGAACTGGCTGCTGCTCAAGGCCCAGGCGCAGGACGCCGCCGGCTTCGACATCGAGGCCAAGAGCGAGATCGCCTACGGCGCGCCGCCCCTGATCGCGCTGAAGCTCGAGCAAGGCTCGCTCGATGCGGCGCTGACCTACTGGACCTACTGCGCGCGCCTCGAAGCCAAGGGCTTCCGCCGGCTGATCGGCGCCGACGACATGATGCGGGCGCTCGGTGCGAAGGGCGCGTTCGCACTGATCGGTTACCTGTTCGAGGCGAAGACCGTCACCGACAAGCCCGAGGCGATGGCAGGCTTCGTCCGCGCCGTGCGCGCGGCCAAGGACATGCTGGCCGGCGACCCCTCCGCCTGGACGATCGTGCGCCCGCTGATGGCCGCCGACGACGACGCGATCTTCGAGGCGTTGAAGCGGGAATACCTCGCCGGCATCCCGCGGCGGCCCGTGGCCGAGGAGCGCAGCGACGGCGAGCGGCTGTTCTCGGTGATGTCGCGGCTCGGGGGCGAGCGCCTCGTCGGCACCGGCACCGGCCTGCCGCCGGGCCTGTACTACGACGGGACGACCGGTTGATCCGCGCCAACGACTCGAACCGCCGGGCCGTCCTCACCCGTCTCGCCTCCATGCTGGTGCTGCTCGCCGCATGGCAGGCGGCGGCGCAGGTCGCCGGCTCGCGGATGCTGCCGACGCCGCTCGCGGTGGCGACGTTCATCGCCCGGGAATCGGCGCGCGGCGACCTGTGGACCAATGTCGGGATCACGCTGGCGCGGGTCGGCGTCTCGTTCGTGCTCGCGATGGTGCTCGGCGTCCTGCTCGGCGTGGCGCTCGGGCGCTCGAAGCGCCTGAACACCCTCCTCGACACGCCGCTCCTGGCGATGCTGAACACGCCGGCCCTGGTGATCACCGTGCTGGCCTACGTCTGGGTCGGCTTGAACGAAACGGCCGCGATCCTCGCCGTGGTGCTGAACAAGCTGCCCAACGTCGCCGTCATCCTGCGAGAGGGCGCGCGCGACCTCGACCCCGGCTTGGAGGAGATGGCGCGGACCTACCGGTTCGACCGGCGCTCCTGGGTCGCCCACGTGCTCGTGCCGCAGCTGCAGCCCTACGCGGTCGCCGCGGCACGCTCCGGCCTGTCGCTGGCCTGGAAGATCGTGCTGGTGATCGAGCTGCTCGGGCGTCCCAACGGTGTGGGCTTCGCGATCAACTACTACTTCGTCCAGAGCACCGACGTGGCCGCGATCCTCGGCTACAGCATCGTGTTCATGAGCGTGATGATCGCCATCGACATCCTCCTCCTGCAGCGGCTCGAAGCACATGTCCGCCGCTGGCGATAAGATGTCCGGCGTCGGCGACGGCGAGGACGCGGTCCTCACGGTCGCGATCGCGCGGAAGGTCTACCATCCGAATTCGGTCGAGCCGGTGGAGGCGGTGCGCGACCTCGCCTTCGCGATCCGGCCGGGCGAGATCGCCTGCCTGATCGGGCCGTCGGGGGCGGGCAAGACCACGACCCTGCGCATCCTGCTCGGGCTCGACGCCGACTACGACGGCACCATCGTGCCGGACCCGCGCGCATCCGAGAACGGGCCGGGCATGGTGTTCCAGGAGCCGCGTCTGCTCCCGTGGCGGACGGTGGAGCAGAACGTGCGCCTGGCGATGCCGCGGCCGCAGCGCGCGCGCGACCTCGACGGTCTGTTCGCGCATCTCGGGCTAACCCCGTGGCGGGACCGGTTTCCCGGCGCGCTGTCGCTGGGGATGCAGCGCCGCGTGGCGCTCGCCCGCGCGCTCGCGAACGATCCGCGCCTCCTGGTGCTCGACGAGCCGTTCGTGTCGCTCGACGACGCGGCCGCCGCCTCCCTGCGGGGCCTGGTGGTCGACACCGTCGACCGGCTCGGCATGAGCGTGCTGATGGTGACTCACAACGTCGCCGAGGCGATCGCCGTCGCCGACCGGCTGCTGCTGCTGTCGCCGCGCCCGGCGAGCCTGGTCGCCACGGTGCCGCTCGATCGCCCGCGGACGAGCCGCGACCGCGCCTGGGCCGACGCAACCCGGCAGGACCTGGCGCGGCGCTACCCCGGCGTCATCGCCGAGTGACGTTTCACCAAAGCAGGGCTTCGTCTGGCCGGAAGGCCCGACCTCACTCCACCCGTGCGTCCACGTCGAGCTTGTCGAGGACCGCACCCGGCGTGCGGGCGAGGCCGAAATCGGCGAAGCCCAGGCCGGCCGCGTTCTTCGCCTTGGCGTTCAGTGTCAGGCGTCCGGGCTTCGTCACGAACTGGCCGAGCGCGCTGCCGATCGCCCGGGCGGCGGGCGAGTTGCCGAGCATCGCCGGCACGCCAAACTGGGTCGCCGCCACGTATTCCTGGCGCAATTCCTCCGGCTTCAGGCTGAGGGCCTTCGCTTGGGCGGCAAGGAAGCGCTCGAACAGGCCGGTGTTCTGGACGGTGAGGTCGAGGGCCTTGGCGGTAGCCGTGAGCATCAACAGGCTGGCCGCAGGGATGTGCGAGGCGAACAGCTCCGGCCCCATGCCGCCGATCGTGCCGGCGAGCCGCAGCGAGCCGATGTCGCGTCCCGAAAGGGTCATCTCGCGCAACGCCACCTCGCGCTTGTCCTCGTCCCAGGCCGAGTCGACGACGAGGTTGAGGTCGAGGTCGGCATAGCCGTAATCCGGCAGGGCGCCGAGCACCGGCACGCCGGCGACCATCGTCGCCGGGAAGGCCAGGCCCGACAGGTCGAGGCGGCTCGCCGTCGGCACCCCGTCGCGCAGCGGGCCGAAGGTCAAGGCGCCGCTGCGCAGGACAAGTCGCAGCGGCGCGGCGCCCTGCGAGGCCGGAACGCCGAGCGGGTCGCCGGCGACGGCGGGCGGCTTACCGGCGCTGCGGCCGGTCTGCCTGGCTTCCGCAGCCGGATCGGCCGGCAATTCGATGCTCATATCCTGCAGGGTGAGGCCGCCGATGGCCGGGGTGAGGCGGCGCAAAGCCTCGTCGGTGACGGCGGCGTTCGGGTCGGCGAGGCGGCGCAGGGCCGCGATGGTGGGGCTGAGCGAGACGCCGGTGAGGGCCGCCCGCGCGAGCCGGGCCTTCACCCCGCCCTGGGCGAAGGCGATCGCCTCGAGCGTCGTGCCGGCCTCGGCGCCAGTGCCGACATGCGCCAGGCGCCCAACCTCGACCAGCATCGGCGCGCCGGCCCCGGTCCGGCTGATGGCGAGGCCGTGCAGTTCGAGGCTGCCGAAGGAGACCGCGTCGGCAAGATCCGCCGCGGTGGCGGCGAGCCGGCCGCGCGCGTCGGCCTTCATCTCGGGGTCGACTGCGTCGAGCCCCCGGGTGAGGGCGGCCATCGCGCCGTTCCACCCGCCGGGGATCTGGCGGCCGCCGAAGTCGCGGCCTTCGAGCCCGGCGATCCGGATCGCGACGCCCGAATCCTCTGTGTAGGTCACGTCGGCGACGCGGATCGCGGCGTAGACCCGCTGCACCGGCCCCTTCCCGTCACCCGGTTCCGAGGAGAGCCGCACGAGCGCGGCGAGGTCGAGGTCGCTCGCGACGATCCGGCCGTAAGTGCCCGATCCCTTTTGCGCGCCGGAGACCGCGACGCCGGCGCCGGCCATGGTCAGCTCGGCGATGCGGCCGGCGCGCACGTCGCGCGCCGTGACCTCGCGGTAGGTCACGGTCTGCAGCGATCCGCCGGGACCGGGATGTTCGGAGACGAGGACCGGGATCGAGATGCTCGCCGCTTCCAGGCGCGCGAGGCGCGGCGCCCACGGCTCGGCCGAGTCCGGTGCCAGGATCGCCGTCAGGTCGCCGCGCGACAGCCGGGTACCGCTCACCCTGACGCGGGCGGCCTTGAACAGCGTATCGCCGAGCGGCAGCGCCACGTCGACGAGCACGACGTCCTGGACGGCGGAGGCCGCCTCCTGCGCCGTGGCCGGGACGGCCGCAAGACCGGCGCCCCCGAGGACGAGGCCGGCACAGATGCAGAGGCGAGCCGCCCGGAGCAGGCTGGCGCGGACCGTTCGGTGAAGGATCATCGTGTGCGGACCGCTGCCGGGATTGCCAGACCGAGAAGACGGCGCCGTCGTCCCGCATTTCGGCGCGCGAGGCAATCGGTGCGCCACGTCGCAAACCCTGTCGCAAGCCTCGCCGGCCCGCACCTTTCGTCCCGGCACAACGGTGCCGGCGTTGGGAGGTCGGGTGGGGTCAGAGCGAGAACGAGGTGCCGCAACCGCAGGACGAGGTGGCCTGCGGGTTCTCGATCTTGAAGGATTGGCCGATCAGGTCGTTGACGAAATCGATGGTCGAACCGGCCATGTACTCGAGCGAGACCGGGTCGACGATCACGGTGGCGCCGTCGCGCTCGATGGCGACGTCCTGCGCCGCCTGGTCGCGGGTGATGTCGAAGGCGTAGGAGAAGCCCGAGCAGCCGCCGCCGTTCACGCTGACGCGGAGCGCCGCGCCCGGCGGCTCGGCGACCATGATCTCGTTGATGCGCTTGGCGGCGCGGGGGGTCAGGGTGATCTCGGCCATCGGGGAAGCCATCGGCGCTGTCGTCGGGGTCTGGGCGCGGCGGGCGATTGCCTGCCGCGTGATCGAACCAAGATATGAGGTAGGACGGCGCGCCGCAACGCGTGCGTCGCCGAACCGCGAGGGGACCATGCGGGCAGGACATCGCGAACAGATGGGCGGGACCCGTGCGCGCCAACGGTGAGCGCTGGCGCGCGCCCTACGCCACCGACCCGGGCGCGACCCGGGGGCGGCTGATCCCAGAGCCGGCCTCGCCGACGCGGAGCGACTTTCAGCGCGACCGCGACCGGGTGGTGCATTCCACCGCGTTCCGCCGGCTGAAGCACAAGACCCAGGTCTTCGTGCACCACGAGGGCGACCATTACCGCACCCGGCTGACCCACACCCTGGAGGTCAGCCAGATCGCCCGCGCGCTCGCCCGCGCGCTCGGCCTCGACGAGGACCTGGCGGAGGCGTTGGCACTCTCCCACGACCTCGGCCATACCTGCTTCGGCCATACCGGCGAGGACGCGCTCGACGCCTGCATGGCGTCCCATGGCGGCTTCGACCACAACGCGCAGGCCCTGCGGATTGTGACCCGGCTGGAGCGGCGCTACGCCGGCTTCGACGGGCTGAATCTCGCCTGGGAGACGTTGGAGGGCCTGGTCAAGCACAACGGCCCGCTGCTCGGCCCGGACGGGCGCCCGACTCCGCGCTACGCCCGCGAAGGCATCCCGGCAGCGATCCTCGAATACGATGCCCTGCATCCGCTGGAGCTCGCCCGCCACGCCGGCCCGGAGGCGCAGGCGGCGGCGCTCGCCGACGACATCGCCTACGACAGCCACGACCTCGACGACGGCCTGCGCGCCGGGCTGTTCGACCTCGCCGACCTCGGCGAAGTGCCGTTCCTGCGCGGCTTGCTCGACGAGATCGCCACCCTGCACCCCGGCCTGGAGGCGTCGCGCACCATCCACGAGCTCGCGCGGCGGGTGATCACCCGGTTCGTCGAGGACGTGATCACGGAGAGCCGGCGGCGGCTGGATCGTCTGGCCCCGGCAAGCGTCGCCGACATCCGCGCGGCCGACGCCCCGGTGATCGCGTTCTCGGCCGCGATCGCGGCCGCTGACGCCGACATCAAGCGCTTCCTCTACGCGCGGATGTACCGGCATCCCGAGGTGATGGCGGTGCGCGAGAAGGCCAACGCCATCGTCGCGGACCTGTTCGCGGCGTTCTCCGCCGACCCGACGCGGATGCCCGAGGAATGGAGCGCGGGGCTCGATGGGGCGCCGCCGGGCCGGATCGCGCGCCGGATCGCCGACTACATCGCCGGCATGACCGACACCTACGCGGTGCTCGCCCACCGCCGGCTCTATGCCGCGACGCCGGACCTGCATTGGAGACCGCCGAGCCGCGGCCTGCCGCTGACCGAGCCGTGAGGCGGGCCGTACTTGAGATACCTGGGCGGCGGGTGCCCGAAGCGCCCGCCGCCGCGCGGCTCAGCCGTTCGGCTCAGTAGCCCGAGCAGGTGCAACCGCTGCCATAGCCGTAGGCAGCCGGCGCGTAGCCGCCGTAGCTCCCGTTGTAGACGGGTGCGTAGCTCGCACCGTAGGCGGGGGCGTAGCCGTAGCCGCCATACCCGCCGCCGTAGCTGCTGCCGTAATCGTAGCCGCCGAAGCCATCCGACAGGGCGCCGGCCGCGAGCCCGAGGCCCAGGCCGATCCCGGCGCCGGCGATGCCGTAGCCGACGCCCCGGCCGTAGCCGCCGCGGTAGCCGTATCCGCCACGAATGCCGGCATAGCCGCCCCGGTATCCACCGTAGCCGCCATGATACCCACCGTAGCCGCCACGCGAGCCGGCGAAGCCACCGCGCGAGCCGGCGAAGCCGACGCTGCGGAACCCGCCATGGCCGCCCCAGCCACCGCCATACGGGCGGGCCTCGACGCTTGCGGGAACCGCGACCACGGCGGCGGCCAGCGTCGCGCCTGCCAGGATAAGAGCCTTCATCACGTCGTCTCCACTCGAGATACGAGGATCGCGACGGCCGGTCGCCGCGCGTTACGCCTAGGACTGTAATCAGCAGCCTGCACGACGACGGGGTGGCAGTGTACGCACCCGGGCAGTTATCCCGGCCCGATCGACGCTGCCCCTGGCAGCCCCGTCCGTGGGACAGGGCTGCGTCCCGATGACCGACGGTTCGCAACCGCGGGCGATCCGCCATGTTGACGGCATACCGCACCGCACAAAGAGGGACGGGCGCCCGCGCGCCCCGGTCCCGTGCCAACGGAGCCCCCGAATGGCCTCGCTGCCGATCCTCGCCCTCGCCGTCGCCTCCTTCGGCATCGGCACCACGGAATTCGTGATCATGGGCCTGCTGCCGGAGGTGGCGCAGAGCTTTTCCGTCACGATCCCGCAGGCCGGCTACCTCGTCTCGGGCTACGCGATGGGCGTGGTGGTCGGCGCGCCGCTCGTGGCGATCGCCACCGCGGGCCTGCCGCGCAAGACCGCCCTGCTCGCCCTGATGGCAGTGTTCCTCATGGGCAACGTCGCCTGCGCCGTCGCGCCGACCTACGCCACCTTGATGCTCGCGCGCATCGCCACCGCCTTCGCCCACGGCGCCTTCTTCGGCATCGGCGCGATCGTGGCGCGGGACCTGGTGCCGCGGGAGAAGCGGACGCAGGCGGTGTCGCTGATGTTCGCCGGGCTGACGCTCGCCAACGTGCTCGGCGTGCCGCTCGGCACCGCGCTGGGCCAGGCGGCGGGCTGGCGCGCGACCTTCTGGGCGGTGGTGGCGATCGGCGTCGCGGCGGGCTTCGCGATCCAGCTGTTCGTGCCGGCCGGGCTCCCCGGCTCGCGCGGCGGGCTGGCGGGAGAGTTCCGGGCGCTCGGGCGCTGGCCCGTGCTTCGGCCGATGCTGGTCTCGACCTTGTCCTCTGTGAGCTTCTTCACGGTGTTCACCTACATCACGCCGTTGCTGATGGGGGTGACCGGACTCAGCGCCCGCGGCGTCACCGGCGCCTTGTTCGTCGCCGGCATCGGGCTGACCGCCGGCAACCTGATCGGCGGACGGCTCGCCGACGGGAACCTCACCGCCACGGTGATCGGCAGCTTCCTCGGCCTCATCGCCGTGCTGACGCTGCTGGCCGGCGTCGCCCGCTTCGAGTTCGCGATGCTCGCGGCGCTGGTGGTGTGGAGCGGGCTCGCCTTCGCCCTGGTCTCGCCGCTGCAGATCTGGGTGGTGGAGGCCGCCAGCGACGCGCCGAACCTCGCCTCGACGCTCAACCAGGGCGCGTTCAACCTCGGCAACGCCACCGGCGCCTGGCTCGGCGGCGTCGCACTCACCGCGGGCGTTGGCTACGGGCAGCTGCCGTTGATCGCGGCGGCGGTGTCGACGTTGGGGCTCGGCCTCGCGCTGTCGGCGATGTCGGGCCCGACGCGGTCGGTGCTGCCGGCGCCGATCCATCCCGGCTGACATGAAGAACGACGCTCGCAGCCGAGCTGCAAGATACTGCAATTTTCGCATGCCCCGGCGCGAAATCGTTAATTTTTAGCGCTTGCCATGCGATCCACGCATCCGTTACGTGCGACGGACGCCATTGTTGCGACGCACCATGACGCGCATCTTCCGGGCGAACGGACGGCGTCTACGACCGTCAGACCTACGGAGTGCGAACCATGACCCAGCCTGCACCGAAGCCCGGCCTGTTCTCGCAGATGCTGCGTCTCTGGCTCGAGCACAACCAGCGCATGCTCGACATGCGGATGGGCCCGTTCTGAGCCTACGCGCACAACCCGTCGGCCCTTAAAAAGCCGGTCCCGCGCAAGCGCCGGGCCGGCTTTTTCGTGTCTGCGACCGGGCCGATCAGCGTCGCGCGAGATCGCCGAGCAGGCTCGCGGCGACGGTGGCCTTCGAGACCGTCAGCCCCGAGGCCGCGATGGCGTCGACCGCCCCGCGGATACGCGCCAGCGCCGGACCGCGCGCCTTGCCCCAGGCGGCGACCGCCTCCGGCCCAGGGCCGATGTCGTCCACGACCTCCGCCGTGAGCTGGCGGTGGGCGCTCGAGATGCCGGCCACCGCCCGTTCCAGGGCGACCCGGTCGAAGGTGTCGGAGACCGGCGCGGCGCGGGCGGCGGCCGCCAGCGCATCCAGGGAGAACTCCCGCTCCAGCGCGAAATGCGTCGCCGCGATCTCCGCCACCGGCCGTCCGCTGGTGCCGGCGACGCGGACGATGTCGGGCGCCGAGGTCAGCGCGCGGAGCGAGGCGAGGCGCAGGGCCGGCTCGTCGTCCATGCCCTGCCCGACGAGCTCCGCCCGCCGCCGCTCGATCGCGGCGTTGGCGTCCGCGCCGAGGACGCCGGGAAGGGCCGCAAGCACCGCGCCGATCCCGTCGCGGTACCGCGCGACGAGCGGAGCGATGCCGCCGGTCAGGTCGAGGTTGCGGATGAACCAGACGATGCGGTCGACCAGCAGGTCCTGCACCTCGGCGTAGAGTCCGACCTGCGCCTGCCCGCCGATGCGCCCGGCGAGCCCGTCGATCGCCGCGTTCAGCTCCATCAGGCCGAAGGCGTCGCGGGTCACGGCGTAGGCCTTCGCGATGGTGGCCGCGTCCGCCCCGGTCTCGTCGGTCAGCCGGGTGACGAGCGAGATGCCGCCGCGGTTGACGATGATGTTCGACAGGGCGGTGGCGATGATCTCGCGGCGCAGACGGTGTCCCTTCACAGCGTCGGGGAAGCGTTCGCGGAGCGCCTTGGGGAAGTAGCGCTGCAACTCGCGGTCGAAGTACGGGTCGTCGGGCACCGGGCTCGCCAGCACCGAGTCGTAGAGCGAGAGCTTGGCGTAGGCCAGCAGCACCGCGTATTCCGGCCGCGTCAGACCCTCGCCGCGGCGCATGCGCTCGGTGAGGGTCGCGTCGTCCGGCAGAACCTCGACGGCGCGGTCGAGCCGGCCTTCCGCCTCCAGCCCCTGCATCGTGCGCATCGCAAAACCGGTCTCGCCGAGGCCCCGGTGCAGGGCGAGGGTGAGGGCCAGGGTCTGCAGCTCGTTGTTGCGCAGCACGAGGTGCGCGACCTCGTCTGTCATGGCGACGAGGAGCGCGTTGCGGGCGTCCGGGTCGAGGCGGCCGTCGCGCTCCGGGATCATCAGCGCGATCTTGATGTTCACCTCGACGTCGGAGGTGTTGACGCCGGCCGAGTTGTCGATCGCGTCGGTGTTGAGCCGCACGCCGGCACGCGCCGCCTCGATCCGCCCGGCCTGCGTCAGCCCGAGGTTGGCGCCTTCGCCCACCGCCTTGGCGCGGATCTCCGGGCCGGTGATGCGCACCGCGTCGTTGGCCCGGTCGCCGGCCTGCTCGTCGGTCTCGGTGGTGGCGCGGACATAGGTGCCGATGCCGCCGAACCACAGCAGGTCCACGGGCGCCTTGAGGATCGCCTGCATCAGCTCGGCCGGCGAGGCGGAGGCGCGGTCGAAGCCCAGCGCCGCCTGGATCTCCGCCGAGAGCGGGATCGCCTTCAGCGCGCGCGAGAACACGCCGCCGCCGGCCGAGATCAGGCCCTTGTCGTAGTCGGCCCAGCTCGACCGGCCGAGGTCGAACAGCCGCTTCCGCTCGGCGAAGCTCACGGCCATGTCGGGGTTCGGGTCGAGGAACACGTCGCGGTGGTCGAAGGCCGCGATCAGCTTCAGCGTGCGCGAGAGCAGCATGCCGTTGCCGAACACGTCGCCCGACATGTCGCCGACGCCGACCACCGTCACCGGATCGGATTGGGTGTCGACGTCGATCTCGCGGAAGTGGCGCTTCACCGCCTCCCAGGCGCCACGCGCGGTGATGCCCATGCCCTTGTGGTCGTAGCCCTGGCTGCCGCCGGAGGCGAAGGCGTCGCCGAGCCAGTGCCCGCGCTCCAGCGAGAGCGCGTTGGCGATGTCGGAGAAGGTCGCCGTGCCCTTGTCGGCGGCGACCACGAGGTAGGCGTCGTCGGAATCGTGCCGCACGGTGTCGGACGGCGGCGCGATGCCCTCGCTGACGAAGTTGTCGGTGAGTTCGAGCAGCGTGCGGATGAAGATGCGGTAGCTCTCAGTGCCTTCGGCGAGCCACGCCGCGCGGTCGGAAGCCGGCGGCAGGCGCTTGGGGTAGAACCCGCCCTTGGCGCCCACCGGCACGATCACCGCGTTCTTGACCTGCTGGGCCTTCACCAGCCCCAGGATCTCGGTGCGGAAATCCTCCGGCCGGTCGGACCAGCGCAGGCCCCCTCGGGCGACATAGCCGTAGCGCAGATGCAGGCCCTCGACGCGGGGCGCGTAGACGAAGATCTCGAAGAACGGCCGCGGCAGCGGCATCCCGGACACCTTGGCGCAGGCGAACTTGAAGGCGATCGTCTCGCGCGGGAGCCCGTCGGCGGCCGTCTGGAAGAAGTTGGTGCGGACCGCGGCCTCCACGAGGTTGACGAAGCGGCGCAGGATGCGGTCCTCGTCGAGGCTGGTCACGTCGGCGAGCGCCGTTTCGATGGCCTCGCGGACGGCGGCCTCGTTCGCTTGGCGGTCGCCCTCGGTGACGGGGTCGAAGCGGGCGTAGAACAAAGCGACGAGCTGGCGGGCGATGCCGGGGTGCTGGCTCAGGGTCGCGGCGAGGTAATCCTGGCCGTAGCGCACGCGGAGCTGGCGCAGGTAGCGGCCGAGCGCCCGCAGCAAAGCCACGTCGCGCCAGGCGAGGCCGGCCTCCAGCACGAGGCGGTTGTAGCCGTCGGATTCGGCTTGGCCCGCGGCGATGGCGAGCATCGCCGCCTCCAGCGGCGCCTCGAGCGGGCCGATCTCGATCGCCGCGCCGGTGGCGCGCTCCAGCAGCATGTCGTGCAGCCAGACCCTGGTGTCGGCGCCGACCGCCGAAACGCTGTAGGTCCGCTCGTTGATCACGCGGAAGCCGAGGTTCTCCAGGCCGGGCACCCGGTCCGACAGCGGCAGCGACGCCCCGCGCGAGAACACCTTGAGGCGCACCTGCGCCGCCGGGTCGGTGTCGCGGCGGTCGATGGCGACCGCGCGCGGTCGTTCCTCGGAGAGCGATTCGAGGATGGCGATGTCGCCGATGGCGACCTCGGCGGAGAAGTTTTCGCGGTACGCCGCCGAGAAGCCCTCGCCGTAGCGGGCGGCCAGCGTCCGCGCCTCCGAGCCGCCCATGGCGTCGCCGAGGGCGGCGCGGAGCGCGTCGCCCCAGGTCCGCACCAAGGCGGCGATCCCGGCTTCGAGCGCCGACGGGTCGCGCTCCGGCGCGCCGGCCTCCGAGAAGCCGACCACGTAGTGGATGCGCGCCAGCGGCCCCTCGGGCAGGTCGGGATAGGTCGCCGAGAGCCGGCCGCCGTGCTCTTGCGCCAGGTAGGCGCCGATGCGGGCGCGCACGACCGAATCGTAGCGGTCCTTCGGCACGTAGACGAGGAGCGAGACGAAGCGCCCGAACCGGTCGGTCCGGGACAGGACGCGGATGCGCGGCCGGTCGGCGAGGTTGGCGATGGCGAGGGTGAAGCGGAACAGCCGGTCCACGTCGATCTGGAACAGGTCGTCGCGCGGGTAGGTCTCGAGCACCGCGAGCAGCGCTCGGCCCGCATGGCTCGTCGGGTCGAGGCCGGCCTTTGCCACCACGGCCGCAACCTTGCCGCGGAGATACGGCACCTCGCGGGCGAGCGCGGTGTAGGCAGCCGCGGTGAACAGCCCGACGATGCGGACCTCGCCGGTGAGCTTGCCGGTGGTGGAGAAGAGCTTCACCGCGACGTAGTCGAGATGCGCCGCCCGGTGGACGCGGGCCTTGAGGCTCGACTTGGTGATGATCAGCGCGTGCGGCTCTTCGAGGAAGGCCACGATCTCCGGCGTCATGTCGACCAGCGCCCGGCCGCGGCGCAGCACCGCGAGGCCGGGATCGCGCAGGATGCCGAGGCTCTCGGCCTCGGTGGCGGCCTCGCCGGGCAGCGCGTGCTCGCGCATGCCGAGCAGGGTGAAGTGGCCGTCGCGCATCCATTCGAGGAAGGCCCGCGCCTCGGCGACCTCGCCCTCCGGCAGGGGCGGGGGGTTGCGGCCGTAGCCCTCGGCGAGCTCCGCCAGCCGCGCCAGCATCGCGTCGTTGTCGTCCGTGACGAGGGCCACGTCCCGGAAGACCTGGGCGAGGCCGGCTTCGAGGCGTTCGCGCGCCTCGCCGGCATCGAGCCGGTCGAGGTGGATGTGGATGAAGCTCTCGCGCAGCAGCGCGCCGTGGGCGTCCGCCGTGGTCTCGCCGACGACGCGGAGCAGGGCGCCCGCCCCATCCCGCTCGACGCCGAGGATCGGGTGGGCGACGAGGTGGGGCGTCAGGCCCTGCTCGGTCAGCTCGGCCAGGGTCGAATCGAGCAGGTAGGGCCGGTTGTCGTTGACGACCTCGACGACGGTCAGCTCGCGGGTGCGCCCGAGGGCGGGCAAAGCCACGTCGACGAGGCGCAGGTTCGCCGCCGACCCGGTGGCGCGGGGCATCGCGAGATGGTCGCGGGCGGCGATCGCGAGGTCGGCCAGCGCCTCGGCCGGGTAGGGCGCCAGATCCTCCGGCGGCACCCGCCCGAACAGGTCGCGGACGAAGCCGCCCGGGCCGCCGCGCCCGCCGACGACCGAGGCCGCCGCCTCGATGAGGTCGGTGCGGGCGGATTTCGCCTCGCTCGTGGCCAGCGCAGTGGCCGATTCCAGGGCCGATTCGGTTTCCAGCACCATGGGCGGGACCCTCCCAACCGGCACCGGCGCCGGTTCCGCCCCGGACGTTAGGGGAGGGCCCATGGCGAGTCGATGACGCTCGCCGCCCACGGACCGGCAGCGGGTGACAGGCGGGCCGCAACGACCGGCGTTTCCGCGCTCAGTCCGTCACCGGCCAGCAGGCGCCATGCCGCGATCGGTTTCCGCAGATCGCAGCGAGCGCGGGAACCACGCGCCCGCCGACCGGTTGACGCTTCATTGGAGCTGTTCTAATTAAGAACTGCAGACGGGCAACGGGGCCGGCGACGGTTTCCAGGGCTCGCGACAGACGCCAGAACCGGAGTGACCCCATGACCTCGACCAACGCCTCCTGCGACAGCTGCCGCTTCTTCGACGACCACAAGACCAACGGCGCCTCCGCCGCCGGCGACCAGGGCCTGTGCCGCTTCAACCCGCCGGTGAGCCAGCCGGCTCCCGAGTCGAAGGGCCTGTGGCCGGTGGTGGCTTCTCAGGATTGGTGCGGCCACTTCACCGCCGAGATGACCGCGGCCGAGTAAGCCACGGGCGGTCCTTAAGAGGCCGCGGCACGATCGACGAGAGGGGTCGGCGCCCAGGCGCCGGCCCCTTCTTTGCGTGAGCGGAGCGATGACGCTGAACCTGCGGCCGGCCGTGGAGGCCGACATTCCCGCGATCACCCGGATCTACGCCGACGCCGTCCTGAACGGCACGGCGAGCTTCGAGGTCGAGCCGCCGACGGAGGCCGAGATGGCGCGCCGCCGGTCGGCGCTGGTCGCGGACGGCTTCCCCTACCTCGTCGCCGAGCAGGACGGCGTCGTTCGCGGATACGCCTATGCCGGCCCGTACCGCGCGCGGGCGGCCTACCGCGCGACGGTGGAGGATTCGGTCTACGTCGCGGAGGCCGCGCGCGGGCTCGGGATCGGCCGCGCGCTCCTGACGGCCCTGATCGCGGCCTGCGAGGCGATCGATGCGCGGGCGATGGTGGCGGTGATCACCGATCCGGGCTCGGAGCCGTCGGCCGCCCTCCATGCGGCCCTGGGCTTCGCGCATGTCGGCGTGCTGGACAACGTCGGCCACAAGCACGGGCGCTGGCTCGGCACCGTGCTGATGCAGCGGCGGCTCGGCCCCGGACCGGACATGGCCCCGACGCGGGCGTGACCGCGCGACTTCGCGAAAAAATGGACGCCGAACGCCGTGTGCGAAGGTCCCGCCCGCTCAGTCCAGCCGGTAGCGCACCGGCTCCATCGCAGGCGGCAGCGGCTCGCCGAGGGCGTCGAGCACCGTGCGCTCGGCCGTGCGCAGCATCGCGTCGAGGGGCAGGTCGTTCGCCTCGAGGCCGAAGGGCTCCTCGAGTTCGTCGCCGAGCGCGTCGAGGCCGAAGAAGGTGTACGCCACCAGCATGGTCGCGACCGGCGTCGCCCAGCCGAGCGAGGCCGACAGGCCGAATGGCAGCAGCAGGCAGTAGAGCCACGCCGTGCGGTAGAGCAGCAGCGTGTAGGCGAAGGGCAGGGGCGTTCCGTGGATGCGCTCGCAGGCGGTGTGGATCGCCGACAGGTCCGAGACCTTGCGCTCGAGGAGGCCGAACAGCACGTCGGTGAGGTGCCCGTCGCGATACGCGTCCGCGAGGTCGCGGGTCAGGCCGGCCAGCACCGCATCGGTCGGGCTCGGGCAGGCGCGCAGCCGCGCCGCCTCGTCCGGCGGCAGCCAGGGCGC